>CAYHCU010000238.1:0-5003 GCA_964355035.1 uncultured Flavobacteriales bacterium
TAACAATCCTTTAAGTAGCATACAATCAAGCTATAACCCTGATGTGCTCACATGTCTTGCCAATTTGAGTAATGATGAAGTATTTACCCCACCTGAATTAGTAAATCAGATATTAGATACGTTCCCCGTAGAGTTATGGAAAAATAAAGATGCTAAATTTTTAGACCCAGTAACCAAATCTGGGGTTTTTCTTAGAGAAATAGCAAAACGGTTAATTGTAGGTCTAAAAGATCAGATACCCGATCAACAGGCTAGAATTAATCATATATTTTTTAATCAATTATATGGATTGGCAATCACCGAACTAACTTCTTTATTAGCTAGAAGAAGCGTTTATTGTTCAAAGCAGGCTAATAGCAGTCATTCAGTATGTGAACTTTTTGATAATTCGCAAGGAAATATTAGATATAACCGCGTCAAACATATATGGCAGAACGGCAAGTGTACTTTTTGTGGTGCAAGCCAAGAAGTTTATGACAGAGATGACAGTTTAGAGAATCACGCATATGAATTTATTCATCTCAGCAACCCTCAACAGCTATTTGGAAATGAAATGAAATTCGATGTAATTATAGGAAATCCACCATATCAATTAAGTGATGGGGGTGCTCAAGCAAGTGCAATCCCTCTGTATCATAAGTTTGTACAGCAAGCTAAGAAATTAAGACCTAAATACTTATCCATGATTATTCCTTCCCGATGGTTCGCTGGGGGTAAAGGTTTAGATGAGTTCCGGGATCAAATGTTGAATGACAATTCAATAAGGGAAATCCATGATTTTTTAAATGCTTCAGATTGTTTTCCTGGTGTTGATATTAAAGGAGGTGTTTGCTTCTTCCTTTGGGATAGAGATAATAAAGGACTATGTAAAGTTTCGACGCATGAATCTAATGCCATAGTGTCCGTAGCTGAAAGACCTTTATTAGAAAAAGATACTGATATTTTTGTTAGATATAATCAAGCGATTCCTACTCTTCACAAAGTAAAAGATTTTAATGAAAAAAGTTTTAGCTTGTTAGTTAGCACTAGAAAGCCATTTGGGTTCGCAACTAATTTTAAATTTTATGAGAAAACAGATTTCGATGGCTCAGTTAAGATATATGCGAATAATAAAGATATTGGATACATTAAAAAAAGTTTAGTAACATTAAATCAACAATGGATAGACAAGCATAAACTATTTGTACCTTATGCTATCGGATCCGGGGATAGTAAAACTGATGTTATAAAAACAATTTATGCTTCACCTAATAGCTGTTGTACAGAAACTTATTTAGTTGTTGGACCTTTTGGCTCTAAGGAAGAATGCGAAAATGTTCAAAGCTATATCAACACAAAATTCTTTCATTTTCTGATTACTCTCAGAAAAAATACTCAACACACAACAAAGCCTGTTTATCAATTCGTACCTATTCAAGACTTTTCAGAAAAGTGGACTGATGAAAAGTTATATAAAAAATACAACTTAACCGAGGAGGAAATTAATTTTATTGAACTAACTGTTCGTCCTACGGAGTCAATAAATGAGTAAGGCTAATTATTTTCCGCCACTGAACCCTCCAAGAGTTTATGCTTATGAAGATAGTCGTTTCAAAGGTTGCTTAAAAGTTGGCTACACTACTAAAAGTGTTCGAGAGCGGGTGGCAGCGCAATATCCAGTTAGTCTTCCAAGACAATCATACAAAATTGTTTTAGATGAGATAGCTATAAGAGATGATGGCAGTTTCTTTATGGATCATGATATTCATCGTGTCTTGATAAGAAAAAACATTAATCGGCTAGAAGGTGAGTGGTTTGAATGTACCCTGTTTGATGTTAAAGCTGCAATTCTTGAAGTTAAATCTAGAAAAAGAAATGAAGGAAACCGTACTTTAAATTTTGGTATGCGCCCTGAACAAGAGGCTGCCGTAAATAAGACTATGAATTATTTCGACAGCTTCAAATCTGAAAGTCCTGACAAAACACCACATTTTCTTTGGAATGCGAAGATGCGTTTTGGTAAGACGTTTGCTACTTACCAATTGGCAAAAAAAATGGAGTGGTCAAAGATATTAATTTTGACATTCAAGCCAGCTGTTCAAAATGCATGGCAAGAAGATTTAGATAATCATTTGGATTTTGAAGGATGGCAATTTGTATCAAGAGATACATTAGGATTACAAGTTATTAATGAGAAAAATCCAATTGTCTGCTTTGGATCATTTCAAGATTATTTAGGTAAAAATCCAGTAGGTGGCATCAAAGCTAAAAATGAATGGGTTCATGCCACAAATTGGGATTGTGTAGTTTTTGATGAGTATCACTATGGTGCTTGGCGCGAGAGTGCTAAAGAATTATTTGAATCGGAAGATAGGCGTGAAGAAGGTGAAGGGCTAGATTACTTTGATGAAGAAAATATGCCAATTACAACGCGCGCATACTTGTACTTGTCGGGCACACCTTTCAGAGCAATTTCGTCAGGAGAGTTTATAGAGGAACAAATTTATAACTGGACATATTCTGATGAACAAAGAGCTAAAGAAACTTGGGGGCAAGAAAATCCGAATAAGACCAATCCTTATGCTTCTTTACCGAGAATGGTGATGCTCACCTATCAATTACCTGACTCAATTAGAGAAGTTGCCATCAAAGGTGAGTTTAATGAATTTGACTTAAATTTGTTTTTTTCAGCAAGCGGAGAAGGTAGACAAGCTAAATTCAAATATGAAGATGAAGTACAAAAGTGGTTAAATTTAATTCGTGGATCTTTTGCGGAAACAACAATTGATAATTTGAAGCTTGGTGCTGAGAAACCTCCAATGCCTTTTTCGGATGCTAGGCTTTTAAATGTTTTATCTCATACATTTTGGTTTTTTCCAACCGTAGCTTCATGTCACGCTATGAATAATTTGATAAAACAAAATCAGAATAAGTTTTATCACGATTACACAGTTATTGTTGCGGCAGGATCAGATGCTGGTATTGGGGTTGCAGCATTGCCGCCAGTTAAAAAGGCAATGAAAAATCCACTTGAAACTAAAACAATTACGCTTTCTTGTGGGAAGCTAACAACAGGGGTTTCTGTTTCACCATGGACTGGAATTCTAATTTTAAGGAATGCTTCGAGCCCTGAGACTTATTTTCAAGCGGCATTCCGTGTCCAAACACCATGGGTATTGCGAGGACATGATGCCAATTTACCTAATAGTGAATTGATTGTAAAAGAGGAGTGTTATGTCTTTGACTTTGCGCCAGATCGGGCACTAAGGCAAATTGCGGATTACAGCTGTCGTTTAAATGTTGATGAAAGTAATCCAGAAGCTAAAGTAGCAGAGTTTGTTCATTTTCTGCCAGTATTAGCTTATGACGGCAGTTCTATGAAAGAAATTGATGCCACAGGCATTTTAGATATGGCAATGTCTGGAACAACGGCTACATTGTTGGCTCGCAGATGGGAGAGCGCTCTACTTGTTAATGTGGATAATTTTACATTAGCAAAGTTAATGAAAAATGAAGCTGCTATGAAAGCATTAATGAATATAGAGGGTTTCAGAAGTCTAAATCAAGATATTGAAATAATCATTAATAAATCAGAGTCAGTTAAAAAAACGAAACAGGAAGCTAATGAACGTGAGTTGAGTACAAAGGAAAAGAAAGAACTTACTCAAGAAGAAAAAGAGTACAAATCTTTACGTAAACAAATTCAGGAAAAACTTATTAAGTTTGCTACAAGAATCCCTGTATTTATGTATTTGACTGATTACAGAGAGAGAAGCCTAAAAGACGTCATCACTCAATTAGAACCCGATTTATTCAGAAAAGTGACTGGTTTAACTCAAAAAGACTTTGAGTTGTTGGTTAGCCTAGGAGTTTTTAATAGTGCTTTAATGAATGATGCGGTATATAAATTTAAGCGTTATGAAGATGCTAGTTTAGAGTACACGGGTATATCTAAATACCAGAATGAATCCGTTGGCTTGTTTGATACAACCATATCATTTAATGATTATCAATCATTGTGATTGATAACATAACCTTTTAACTCTCCTTAAACTCTCTTAAAGAAATTGACATGGCATCCTATTACTCTGACCGTCTTTTCACAAATTACATCCATAATAATTTGGCTGTTCCAATAATTTACAGCCCTATTAATTGGGTACAGAAAACAATTGATGAAGTTAGCGCAGAAAGAATGGATATTTTTGAAGGGATAGATTATATCTTTGAACTGGCAGGTGAACTAAAAACAGTACAAGAAAGATTTAGAGAAAGTAAATACCAGCAATATTCTGATTTTACAATTAGATATAGAAGAGATAAAAACCCTATTGCTGAAAGACACGAGTCTGAGTATTATAAAATGAAAGCAAATTATTTCACTTATGGTATAACCAACGGCTTGAAAAGTGAAATGAATAAATGTAATGATTTCATTAAATTTGCCATAATAGATTTAAAGTTAGTCTATTCAAAAATTGATAGTGGCGATATTTTTATTGTTGATAATGGTCGCAATAGTTGTAGATTAATAAACAATAAAATTGAGTGTCCTATTAAATATAATAGTGATGGTTCATCAAGTTTTTTCCCGATAGAAATATCTTATTTAGTAAAACTATGGGGAGAAGAAGTTGTTGTTTTCCAAAAAGGTTTTATTGAGTAAAAATTAAATTTTTGCCAACTGCTGCTGCCCAGCTTTTATCTTCTGCCTTGCCTTTTCAGCCTTTATGGCTTTCTGTGTCGTCTTAACTTGAGTCTGCATGGATGCAACCTTAGACTGATCGGGTGTTAATGGTTTCTTCGGTTTTATTACACTAGCAAATTCATAGAATCTCATAATAGTCATTCAATTTTAGTAGGTGCAAACGGCACATTGCTGATGCCATATTGATACTGAGCTATTAGGCGAGCACGCATCATCATTTAATGCATGTTATAGCTACGGCAAATGATGATGCTTGAACTGCACCCTACTCACGACCGTTACTTAAGTAACGGTCATGTTTTTCTTATGTTGCTAG
>CAYHCU010000239.1:0-4988 GCA_964355035.1 uncultured Flavobacteriales bacterium
CCCATTTATTCATGTCGAACCGATTGCTGCAAAAGATTTTAGGAAAGATAAAGTAGTGATTCCTGAACACACTGCTGTCATCCTGACTAGTCGTAATGCTGCTGATAATTTTTTCCGCATCTGCATTGAAATGCGGATTGCTGTACCGGAGACAATGAAATACTTCTGTATCTCAGAGTCTACTGCATATTACCTCCAGAAATTTGTTGTTTATCGTAAGAGAAAAATTTTCTTTGGCAAGCAAACCATTAACGATTTAATGGACCTAATTAAAAAACACAAAAAGGAAAAATTTTTAGTTCCTTGTACTGACATCCATAAGCAAGAAATCTTCGAAACTCTTGACTCCCACTCGATCGATTATTCCAAAGCAATCATCTATAAAACAGTTGCAAGTGACCTTTCAGATCTTGCCAATGTGAATTATGATGTATTGGTTTTCTTTAGCCCATCAGGCATCACTTCTCTATTAAAAAATTTCCCGAAGTTCAAACAAAATGAGACACGCATAGCTGCTTTTGGGCCGACTACAGCACAAGCCGTTTCTGATGCCGGTTTACGTCTGGATATTCAAGCTCCTGTTCCTGCTGCTCCTTCGATGACGATGGCCTTGGAACAATATATCAAGAAAGCTAATAAATAACTCCCTATGCACGCCGCTTTGCCTAGCCGTCATACTTTCAGAAAAACGGAGCGGCTGAATAGTCGCAAAGCAATAGAAACGCTTATTTCTTCAGGGAAGAATATCAATTCCGCACCCTTTAAATTGATCTGGCTTCCAATTGTTTTGGCAACCGATTTTCCTGCACAAATTGCCTTCAGCGTTCCGAAAAGACATTTTAAAAAGGCTGTTGATAGAAATCGCATGAAAAGACTAATGCGCGAATCATACCGTAGAAATAAATCAGATATTTATACGTTGCTAGAGGAAAGGAAAATTCAATGCGCTTTCCTACTTCATTATACAGGAAAATCAATCCTCACATTTACTGAAGCTGACGAAAAAATCAAATTAATATTACATCGCTTTGCTAAAGATATTCTCGCTCCTACTAAGTAAAAACTTTATCGGCCTAATTCGCTTTTATCAAGGGGCGCTTTCTCCTTTGCTGCGACAAAGTTGTCGTTTCGATCCATCTTGCCCGGCATACCGAACTCAGGCAATAAAAAAAGATGGCCCTTTTAAAGGCGGCTATCTTACATTGAAAAGAATTGCACGCTGCCATCCTTGGGGTGGGCATGGTTATGACCCTCTTCCATAAATCCTATCTCATCAATAATCCCTTATGAAAAAATTCATCCGAAAACAAAAGCTGAAAATTGTTATCGTTATCACTGCTCTTGTTTCTATCACTTCATATTCTTTTATCGACGACTATTTTGAAGTAGCCAAAAATCTCGACATCTTTTCTTCTCTCTACCGTGAAGTAAACATGTATTATGTTGATCCTGTCGATCCCGGGAAACTCATGAAAAAAGGTATTGATGAAATGTTGAACAGTCTTGATCCTTATACAAACTATATCCCGGAATCAGGCATTGAAGACTACCGATTTATGACTACCGGTCAATATGGAGGCATTGGAGCTGTCATTCGACAAAAAGGAAATTTTGTAGTTGTTAGTGATCCGTACGAAGGTTTTCCGGCCGATAAAGCCGGCCTCCGCGCAGGCGATGTGATTCTTGAAATTGATGGCAAGACGACAAAAAATAAAAAAACAGATGAGATCAGTAGGGCCTTAAAAGGTGCACCGAAAACAGAAGTAAAGCTTTTAATTAAACGTGAAGGCCTAGATAAACCTTTCGAAAAAACACTCGTTCGCGAAGAAATAAAAGTGAAGTCTGTCCCCTACTACGGAATGTTGGAAAACAATGTTGGCTATGTTAAACTTAATAGTTTTACTGAAAATGCAGGACGGGATGTCGCTGATGCCTTGAAGGAATTGAAATCAAAGAATACACTCTCAGGATTAATACTAGATCTACGAGGAAATCCCGGTGGGTTGTTGAATGAAGCAGTAAATATTTCAAATATTTTCATACCTCGCGGACAAGAAATCGTCAGTACGAAAGGGAAATTAAGAGACCTTGATCATTCGTACAAAGCAATCAATGACGCTGTTGATACAGAACTTCCTTTAGCGGTAATGGTGAATAGCGGCTCAGCTTCTGCTTCAGAAATCGTTTCCGGTTCTATACAGGATTTAGACAGGGGAATTATTGTCGGTCAGCGCACATTTGGAAAAGGATTAGTGCAAACAACGCGTCCGTTGTCTTATAATTCGCAAATTAAAATCACAACATCAAAATATTATATACCAAGCGGAAGATGCATACAAGCCTTGGATTATACACATCGGAATGAAGACGGAAGCGTTGGTAAAATTCCTGATTCGTTAGTTACCGAATTCAAAACCAAAGCAGGAAGAAAAGTGTATGATGGCGGTGGTGTGAAGCCGGATTATACTACAAAAACAAAAAAACTAAATCCAATTTGTACAAGCTTGATCAATAAAAATTTTATTTTTGATTATGCTTCTCTTTATCGCACACTTCACGATAAAATCCCGTCCGGTAATTTTATTTTATCTGAAGCAGATTGGAGCAGCTTTCTAAATTTTATTTCAGATAAAGAATATGATTATATTACGAAAAGCGAAAAGTCACTGGACGAATTTAAAAAGAATTCAGAAGATGAATTGTATTTTACCGATCTTAAAAATGAAATTGAAAAATTACAGTCTAAGTTAAAACACAATAAAAACGAAGACATTGAAAAAAACAAAAGTGATATAGTTGCTCAAATTGAAGTTGAAATTGCTTCTCGCTATGGCTACCAGCAGGGCCGAATCCGCGAATCACTGTCGCATGATCTGGAAATAAAAAAGGCGATTGAAATATTGATCAGTAAAAACACATATGCCGGAATTCTTAGCGGTGCCATCAATGCAAATGCAGCAGAGAAGAACGAGAGTAAATAACCTGCCGCTTAAACCTAAATCACTTGAGTCCAATTTTAAAATATAAAACAAATTATCTTTATTTGATCGGCTTAACACTTTTAGTGTGCGGATTGCCTGTTTCTTTATTTTTAACAAGTCTCTCACAGTTCATTCTCCTTGCTTCATTTTTTCTTGAAGGAAATATAAAAGAAAAATGGAACCGATTCACATCTAACAAAGCAGCAGTTTTAGTGGCCGGTATCTGGATATTGCATTTAGTTGGATTAATTTGGACCATCAATCTGGAAGACGGAATAAAAGATCTTCGAATTAAATTACCTCTTTTACTATTGCCAATCATCATCGCAGGCACTGAACGATTAACTGAAAAGCAATTCAGGTGGATCATGGGTGCATTTGTGTTCGCTGTATTTGCCGGAACAATATCTGCAATGTCTGTCTTAACCGGTTTGGTTCATCGTCAGATTTATGACATCCGCGATGTTTTCATTTTTCACATTTCGCATATCCGCTTCGCATTATTCACTTGTGTGGCTATTTGCACCATAATCTACTATGTTGGTTATCGTAAAGAGCTGAATGGAGCCGGAAAATTAATTTCAATTCTTCTTACCATTTGGTTTATTATATTTTTAGTAATTGTAGAGTCGCTCACCGGACTCATCATTTTGTTCATTCTTGCAATTAGTATTTTGATCTATCATCTTCTGGTCTCAGGAAGTAAAGTCAAGAAGCTAATTTCACTAGCCCTCATAATTTGTCTCCCATTAACAACAATAGTTTATGTTTCCGGTTTAATAAAAGAATTTTACCAGGTAAAAAAAATTGAGATTAATGTCAACGACAAAACTGCGGCAGGAAATTTCTATAGTTTTTATTTAGATGACAATAAATTTGAAAACGGATATCAGGTGAATGTTTATTTATGTTATCCTGAATTAGAGACTGCGTGGAACGAAAGAAGTAAAATAAACTTTGATTCGCTTGACTATAAGTCACAACCGGTTTTAGCTACGCTGGTCCGCTTTCTTACAAGCAAAGGACTTCGAAAAGATGCTGCTGCTGTCTATTCTTTGAGCGATGAAGAAATAAAATCAGTTGAAGCTGGCGTAACTAATGTCAACTTTCAAAAAATATCCGATTTGAAATCCAGAATAAATCAGGTTATCTGGGAAATCGACAATTTACTAAAAGGGGGCAATCCCAACGGCCACTCCGTAGCGCAGCGTTTGGAATTTTGGCGAACTTCATTGGAAATATTCCGCTCGAATCCGATTGTTGGTGTTGGGACTGGAGATCTTGCTTCAGCATTTAAGAGTCAATACGAAATTATGAATACAAAATTAGACACAAACCATCGTTTGCGTTCACATAATCAATATTTATCAATTGCCTCTGCTTTCGGGTTTCTTGGATTAATCTACTTTTTATTTGCCTTGTTGTATCCACTGAAAAACGCACAAAAATTACCTGCTATTTTCATTCTCTTTCTAATTATCTGTTTGCTTTCTATGCTCACAGAAGATACATTAGAAACACAACCCGGAGCTACTTTTGTAGGTCTTTTCTTTATTTTATTCTATAATCAAAAACAAGAAACTAACCACTGAAAAAAGACTACTTTAGTCAACGATATGACCCCGATTTCTGTTGTTATAATTACTTTTAATGAAGAACAAAACATTGCCAGATGTTTAAACTCCGTAAAAAATATTGCGGATGAAATTGTAATTGTTGATTCTTTTAGTACCGATGAAACAGAAAAGATTTGTCTAACGTTTGGCGCAAAGTTCGTTCAACATAAATTTGAAGGACACATCGAACAAAAAAATTGGGCAATCACTCAAGCGAAATTCCCACATATTCTTTCCCTTGATGCTGATGAGGCACTGGATGAAAAACTTAAGCAATCGATTTTAGAAGTCAAGAATAATTTTACTCATGATGGTTATTATATGAATAGTCTTACCACTGATTGCGGGAAATGGATTCGACATAGCGGTTGGTATCCCGACAAAAAGTTAA
>CAYHCU010000240.1:0-4981 GCA_964355035.1 uncultured Flavobacteriales bacterium
TTGAATCCTTATCATTTTTGTAGACCATCACCAGAGTAACATAATCTCCAATTTATACCTTGGGGCCCTTTGATTTGGTGTAAATTAGGTACTTAAATCCCGATTCTGTTTTTTGCTCTTTTCCTGCTTTCTGCTTACAGGCAAATAGTCCAATTAAAACTAAAACCAACAAACTAATTTTTTTCATTTTTCTATCTTTAATAATTCTACGTCAATAAATAATGTAGCTCCCGGTGGAATTTTATCTCCATCACCACTCAGTCCATAACCGAGATGATTTGGAATTAACAACCTTGCTCTTTCTCCGACTTTCATTTTCATTAAACCCTCTTCCAAACCTCGGGCTACCCTTCCTTCGCCTATTCTAAATTTGATCGGTAAAGTTGAATCTGATAAATAACATTTTGTGCCATCTAATAGAAATACATTACACGCTATGCTGACTTCATCGTGTATTGCAGGAATATTCTTCGTGCCGGAAAATGAATAGATTTGTATTCTTAAACCGGTTCCTGTTGACTCCATCGTATAGTGATGAGCCTTGATAAAATCATTAATCTGTTCAGACTCTTTTTGAACATGTAACTTATTTGCATTGGTTAAATGCTCGTTTAATTCTTGTTCAGAAAAAACCTTTTGCTCTTGATGAGTACGTTTACAGGAAGCAAAAAGTGCTATTAGCAAATAGACGGAAATTTTTCTCATTCGACAGAATTCAATTCGTTTTTATGAGATGGTAAAAGATCAATGAATCTTTTTAATGTATCGTGCAATGAAAGGTCTGATTTCCCACCTGAAGCGTTTTTATGCCCACCACCACTAAAAAACCGTGAAGAAAACTCCTTCACCGAAAAGTTACCTTTTGAACGGAATGATATTTTAATAGTACCATCTTTTTCCGAGAAAAAAGCAGCGAATTTAATTCCGTTGATACTCAAAGCATAATTTACCAAACCTTCTGTGTCACCACTCTTGAAATTAAACATTTCAAGTTCGGCCTCTGAAAGTGCCAAATAAGCTGTATTAAACTGTGGCAGAACAATTAATTTTTCCTTTAACGAATAACCGAGTAATCGCAATCTGTTTTCTGTGCTTGTATCATAAACTCTTTCATGAATTCTGAAATTTTCAGCACCGGCTTCCATTAATTCAGCGATGATACGATGAACATCTGCCTTCATAGAAGAATAGCGAAATGAATTTGTATCTGTCATAATTCCGCAATACAAACATTCAGCAATATTTTTATTGACTTTTTTAGCATCGCCCATAGCATCAATAAAACGATAAATCAATTCACTGGTTGAACAAGCTTGAGTAAATGAAAAAACATAATCATAAACATCCTCCGGATCTAAATGATGATCAATCAGCACTTTTTTTCCCTCTGCTTTTCGCAAGTCTGCTTCCATAGCCTCTACCCGACTTAGCCAGTTAAAATCCAAACAAAAAATCAAGTCTGCATTTTTTATCAGCTCCTTACTTAATTTACCCGAGGTCTCGAAATTAATTACAATATCATTCTCCGGTAACCAATTTAAAAATTCAGGATAATCGCTGGGTGTAATTACATTCACACTACAACCCAGTAATTTTAAATAATTATACAAGCCCAGTGAAGAACCCATAGCATCACCATCCGGACGATGATGAGTCGTGATTACAATATTCTTGGATGAAAGAATAAGTTCTTTTACAGCTAAAACTTCGGCTACAGGGAATTGCATACTAAGTATCTAATATTTTTCGTGAAATTAGTCAATTTTCTCAAAGCGCTTGATACAACTTCCTTTTAAACTTTCAATTTTGACAAAATAAAATCCTGCATTCAATTCCTGCACGGAAACTATTGAATGTCGACCTTTCAGAATTACTTCTTTTACCTTTTTACCGAGCAAATCGGTAATCATTACTTTAGGGTTAGTAATATCTTCATTGATTAACAATGAAAATTCAGTACTGGTTGGATTCGGGTACAAGTGTACTGAAAGGTTTTCTTCCAAATCAAAAACAGATACATTTCCACAATTCGTTAATGTACTGAAAGCATCTGCCCTTCCATAGCCCCAACCATTATTCGGATATGGCCCCCAGGTTAAACTGTCATGTGCAGCGCAATTTTCGATTGAACTTTTAAAATCAGACCACGATGCCGTAGGATTTTGCTGAAGGAAAAGCGCTGCAATTCCTGCTACAACAGGCGCAGAAGCAGATGTTCCGCCTCCTGTTTGATGCAATCCTCCGGGTGCAACTTTGTACGGTTGTGCGCCGATTAATCCGGGCATTAACGTCATGACTCCTGTTGATATAATATGATGTCCGGGAGCAGCTACCTCAGGTTTAATCCGATTGTCTCGTGTAGGTCCTCTGCTGCTATTTTCTGCTAATTGTCGGGGTAAATCAGTTGCTGTAATTTGAAGTGTACCGTTATAATCGATGTGGCGATCTGTATTGTAATAATTGCCGACCGTAATAACATTGTCGAGACATGCCATGCCACTTACGATTGATTGGGTAGTATCCGGTGCCCAATAATGTACCATGTCAGGAAAGGTTGATGTGGAAGGTAAATTCTGCCATTCATAATCAAAGGTCCAGCTGTCATATCTTCCGGGCCCGGTGGTGATAAACCTCCAATTATACGCTGTGGAATCCGGAACGACATATACTTCGAGTTGATAGACTCCTGCGTTCAAGGAGGTGTACATCTGAATTATTCCGATTCGTTTTGTATTTACAATTAAATTTCTCGTTACAAAAGTATTGATGGTCGGTGTTACATTGATGAATGATGTACTGCCTCTGAAATCATAATACGGAGAAATTTTATCTGCTCCAATAGCAAATTGAATTTGATTGAATTGAGCTGTATCCGCAAAAATCTGAATGTAGGCTCCGGGAATACCAGAATTGTACTTAAACCAGGTAAACACGGTATCACCGGCAACAGAATTTCTTCCGACATGAAATGGATAAAGCACACCAACATTTCCTGCAGCTGCAACTATAATTCTTCCGCTTTGTGCATCGATCAAATTACTGATGTATTGTGATTCTAAATCTTGCCCGTCATGCGAACCATAATAATCACCAAGAGATGCATTAATCACACATGGTTTATTCAATTGCTGTGCTTTAGTGAAAATATATTCTACCGCATGCGCCAAACGTGGTGTGTTGTCTACTGAAACGAAATCGTACCCAACAATAATGAGATCAGCCTTTGGTGCAACGCCTTGAAAATGGCCAACAGCACTGCCATTTCCTGCTGCTATTCCAGTTACATAGGTTCCATGGCCATATTGATCTTCACCGGTGTGTGAATTTGCTAAACCGGCCATGATGTCTGCCTCTGACCATTCCTGACCGTAGCCGTATGGTTGAGGAGTATTTGCTGCTATGGGTTTAGTCATATCCCACAACCATTTAATGCGAGTGGTTCCTGTGCTGTCTTTAAAATCAAGATGGTTGATATCAATTCCTGAATCAATGATGCCCATCAAAACTCCGGTTCCATCGAATGATTGAGCGAGAGGAGTTTGTCCCGTATGAACCTCATCAACGCGAGTCAGCATTCGCATGGTATCATTCAACGTTTGTACATGATGAAAATTAGCTTCAATGATGTTGACGAATGGTTTTTCAACAAGTTGAGCAATGGTGTTAATTGTCAATCGCGCTGAAACAATTTTCCCGGAGTTACCAATCACTTTTCCATTCTGTGTAGCAATGAAATCCGAAATTTGGGTTACATCACCTTTAATCAAAACATCAATCACATTATTTCCCGACACTTTTGCTGAATTGATTTTCTGCCGCAAAGAAAGATTTACTGAAGCTTGTGAAAAAACAAGGTTTGTCAATAAAATAAAAATACCGGCAAGAAAATAATTTCTTTTCATTTTTGTCTTTTTAAATAAAATACTGTCCACTTCCATATGAATTACTTTCGAATTTCTTTCAAAGGTGCCAAACCTTACTGTATCATTCACAAGAATTAGAATTAATTATAAAAAGTCGGGTGTGGATAAGTGATTGGGGAATTCGGATTTGAAAAACTACAAATTGCTCAACCAGTGAAAATCAGAAGCTGTATGATAGATATCATGCGTTTTTCGATCAAATAGTTAACAACTATCGTACTCTACCCTTATTAGGGTATTGACAAGTGGTTTTATATTGTTCTCCTTTGTCCTCATTAAGCATTAATTATTTAACTTTAAATTGCAGATGAAAATGAAAAACCAAAACCCGGCAAATTATTTCAATAAATTGTTTTCTATTTTAATATCCGGGTTATTTATTTCCGCATGTGTAAATGGAGCAGATCTTGCCATAACTTTTAATGTTTCCAAATATCAAAACGGAAATAACATCAGTTGTTTTGGTGCACACGATGGTATGGTGGAAGCGGTAATCGTTGGTGGAACTTCTCCTTATACGTATAGCTGGAACACAGGTTCCTTCAATAGGGTTTTAACAGGAATTGGTTCCGGCTCTTATACATTTACCGTAACAGATGCAAACGCTCAGACCGTTTCTTCTACTATTGAAATGATAGAACCTGCAATTTTAGAATTAACGTTATTACCGGAATTTTATGGCGGCTATAATATATCAGAGCAAGGCGGACACGATGGTAAAATTATTTCCGAAATCAAAGGTGGTTCACAGCCTTATTCTTATTCGTGGTCTACCACTTCAACAGAACCAAATATTATCGGATTAACAGCAGGAGCATACAATCTCTCTGTAACCGACGCCAATGGTTGTACAATATCCGGTTCAAAAACATTAACAGAACCAACGCCATTACATATTGTAAGCATTACCAGTCCGCAGCATCATGGTTATAATGTTTCGTGCAACGAAGGCCACGACGGGCAAATAGATTTGAATGTTACCGGTGGTGTTCCGCCTTATAAATACGACTGGAATACCGGAAGTTTTGAAGAAGATATAATAAATCTAAGCGCAGGCG
>CAYHCU010000241.1:0-4949 GCA_964355035.1 uncultured Flavobacteriales bacterium
AAGAACATTTATCGGCACAAATAGCTGCACGAATCTCTTCGTCGAAAATTTCTGCACCACCACCGGGAAGAGAATCTAATCCTGAATCATTCAACATTTTCATTCCTTGCTCAGTAGACACTTTTGCTTTACGAAACATGTAATCCAATTCAACAGCAGTAAAACCTTTGATGTGTAAGTCAGGACGATGGGCTTTTATCTGCTTTAATATATCCATGAAATAATGCAAATCCATTTTCGGATGGACGCCTCCAACAATGTGCACTTCTGTAACCGGTTTGCCATCGTAATCTTTTACTTTTTGAAGAATCTCTTCAGCACTTAACTCCCATCCTTCTTCACGATTTTTCAATGTGCGCGAATACGAACAAAATTTGCAGGAGAACACACAAATATTTGTTGGCTCAATATGAAAATTTCGATTGAAAAAAGTACGATTTCCGTTTTTACGTTCCCGAACTAAATTCGCCAATGCCCCCAAAAATCCTAACTCCCCTTTTTCGAAAAGCATAATCCCTTCATTAAAAGTAATTCGTTCTGACTTCTCTACTTTTTGAGCAATTGCACTGAGCGCTTTATCCAGGTTCGGATCGTCAATGATGGTTTGGATGTTCATATCGTATTTTTAGTGCCGCAAAGGTAAGGTATTCCAGCATTTTATTAGTTTCTCCGTCAAGATAAAGTTAACTTGCCGTTGTTCAACTCTATCTAAAAATGCGGTAAAAATCGCGAAAACCTGACTTTCGGCTGACAAAAAATGACCAATTGTATGGTTTTTTCGATTAATATTGTAATACTCTAAAATGATGTACATATGATCCGTGTTTTACTGGTGGAAGATGAGGAACATCTTCAGGAGGCTATCAAACTGAACCTTGAACTGGAAGGCTACAAAGTAGTCGCTGTTGGGAATGGAATTGATGCCGTAAAAGTGTTCAAACAGGAGAGATTCAATCTTGTTGTACTCGATGTCATGCTTCCTGAATTGGACGGCTATGGTGTCTGTGAAGCGATTCGCTTTCATAACTCTTCTGTTCCTATCCTCTTCCTCTCTGCAAAAAACACCAATGAAGACAAGATTCTCGGGCTAAAAAGAGGTGCCGATGATTATATGACCAAGCCATTCAATCTTGAGGAGTTTATATTGCGAATACATGCTCTGCTAAAAAGAGGCATGTCAATAGAGGAGAAAAAAGAAAAAAACGATATTTTCCGTTTCGACGGAAATGAGGTAAACTTTCTCACCTTTGAAATATTAGGGAAAGACAAAAAATTAATTCGTCTCACAAAAAAAGAGATTGCACTATTGAAATTATTGATTGAAAGAAGAAATGAAGTGGTATCAAGAGAACAGATCCTTGAAACCGTTTGGGGATACGACATCTACCCTTCTACCCGAACTGTAGATAATTTCATCCTGGCTTTTAGGAAATACTTTGAAGTCGACCCCAAAGTCCCTCAATATTTCTTCTCAATTAGAGGTGTAGGCTATAAATTTGTCTGCAAATAAGCGGGAAACTGCTGACAAAACCCTTTAAAATCAGGGTTTCTTCACCTTTCAATCAAGAAATACCATTACTATTGTTCTTCTAAAAAAATCAATCTAAACAATATACTAAAAATGAAAAGAAACCTACTAGCCATTGGTATCGGATTATTACTGTCCGTACTGGTAAATGCAAGTAATCCAACCCAAAGAATTTGCGGCTCTATGGATAATTTAGCCAGACTTCAAGCAGAAGATCCGGGTTTATCAGCTCGCATGCAACAAATAGAAAGCATGACCAATGCTTATATTGCGAATCACAAGTATCAAAACACACAAAATACGGTGATCACAATTCCGGTTGTGTTCCATATTGTTTATAGTTCTGCCGGACAAAATATTTCCGATGCACAATGTATCGCTCAATTAAATCAATTAAATCTTGATTATGCGCGTTTAAATACTGATGCTTCCGGTACACCGGCTGTTTGGCAAGGTGTTTCTGTCAATACAAATGTTCAATTTTGTATGGCGCAAAGAACTCCTGCAGGTCTTGCAACAACAGGTATCGAACGTCGTTCAACAACAACAACATCTTTTTCAACAAATGATAACATTAAACGTACTGCCAATGGCGGTATGGATGCCTGGGCTTCTTCAAGTTATTTAAACATTTGGTCAGGTAATTTAAGTGGTGGTGTTTTAGGTTATGCCCAATTTCCGGGTGGATCTGCTGCTACTGATGGTGTCGTATTACTTTACTCTTCTATCGGAAGTATGCTAAGTCCAGGTACTGCTACTCCATACCATTTGGGCCGCACAGCAACTCATGAAGTGGGTCACTGGTTAAATCTATATCACATTTGGGGTGATGATGGCACTGCCTGTTCAGGTTCTGACAATTGTGCAGATACACCAAACCAAGCAGGTGAAAATTATGGTGCACCGGCATACCCTCATACAGATGCTTGTTCTGCAAGTTCACCAGGGGTAATGTTCATGAACTACATGGATTATACAGATGACAATGCAATGAACATGTTCACTTCTAATCAGAGTGCAAGAATGAATGCTTTATTTGGAGCAGGTGGAACCAGAGTGGGTTTACTTACCTCTCTAGGTTGTCAGGCTCCTTCAGGTGGAACTTGTGGTACACCAACAGGAAATACTACAACTTCAATCACAACAACAGGAGCAACGTTAAGCTGGACTGCAGTTTCCGGTGCAACAAGCTACAATGTTCAATACAAATTATCTGGAGCTCCTACTTACACTTCTGTTTCAACAACATCAACTTCTTATTCATTAACAGGACTTGTGAGCTTTTCGCAATACAACTGGATGGTTAGCGCAGTTTGCGCTAGTGGTACAAGTGCGAACTCTGCCGTAAGTAACTTTACAACAACTGCTGTTGCAACTTGCGGAACACCTTCCGGAAATGCGACAACAGCAATCACTACTACAGGAGCAACGTTAAGCTGGACAGCAGTTTCCGGTGCAACAAGCTACAATGTTCAATACAAATTGGCGAGCGCTGTAAGTTACACAACTGTAACCACAGCTTCCACTTCATATACTTTAACCTTACTTGCAAGCGGAACTGCATATAACTGGATGGTTAACGCAGTTTGCCTAAACGGTACAAGTGCGAACTCTGCAGTAAGTAACTTTACAACAACTGCTGTGGTTTCTTGTGGAACACCAACAGGATTAACAGCAACTAATATCTCAACTGTTGGTGTGACCCTTGGTTGGGCTGCTGTAAGCGGAGCAACTAGCTACAATGTTCAATACAAATTGAGTTCAGCTGCTTCATTTACTTCTACTACTTCTACTACAACTTCTAAAAATCTTATAGGTTTAACCAGCGCTTCTGCTTATGTATTCCAGGTTCAGGCTGTTTGTGCAAGTGGTTTAAGTGTATATTCTGCATCTTCAGCATTTACAACTTTAACACCTACAACAGGATGTACAGATATTTACGAATCAAATAACACATCAGCTACAGCCAAAGTGATTGCAACAAATACTGATATTACAGCAATGATTGGAAGTACAACTGATAATGATTATTTCAAATTTACGACGACTACTCCAAATACGAAGATCAAGATCGTTTTATCGAATCTTCCTTTTGATTATGATATTCGTTTATACAATTCAAGTTTGACTCAATTGAGTATTTCTCAATTAGGCGGTACTTCTACTGAAACTATTATCCGTAACGTTACAACAGCAGCGACTTATTATATCCGTGTTTATGGTTACAATGGTTATTACAGCACAACAAGTTGCTATAATCTTCGTGTGAATGTTGGTAGCACAAACTTCCGTAATGCAAGTGATTTCAATGAAGAAATCGCAACTCCAATCGTAAACGATTTCAACCTCTATCCAAACCCAGCTCAAAATGAAGTAAACGTAGCATTCAATTCACCACAAAGTGAAACTGTTACTGTTCGCATCTTCGATATGGTAGGAAAAGTTGTTCGCACAACAGAAATCGGTGTAAACACAGGTGATAACAAATTCAGCTTCGACCTGGCAGACCTTACAAAAGGTATCTACTTTATTGAATTGAATAGCTCTTCAGAACGACTTGTGAAAAAATTGATTCTCGAAAAATAATCGATATCAGTTATCTTTTTAAAAGCCATCCTCTTTTTTGAAGAGGGTGGCTTTTTTTTGAGCGTAAAAGGTCAGAAGTAAAATTGTCAGAGGTCAAAACAGAAGTCGGAGAAATTCAAATCTGCATTCCAATCGAATTTTTCGAGATTGTATTACATGCTCCGATTGATTTGCCCAATCGTAAACCCTGAAAGAATCTTGGGCGTTTCTTAAGTCGCCTTAATAACCTGGAGAGAGAACAAAGTTTCTTATCTAATTTACATTTTTTAGTAACCTCAACAAAATGTTTTCAGAAAAAAACTCTCCTTATAAAAACAACAGCCTGAATTTAAAAACACGGCAACTTTGAACTTTGAACTTCTATTCCCCCTTCGGCAACACAAAATCAATCGGTAAAATATACTGCACTTTCACAGGCTTTCCTCCAATGGTTCCGGGCTTCCAATCGGGCATTTGGTTTGCTACGCGTACAGCTTCATTATCGAGATCAGGATTCACTCCACTAATTACTTTCGCATCGACGATCTTGCCTTCCTCGGAGACTTTAAAGCTTACATAAACCCTTCCTGAAACCTTTTCGATTTTGGCTTTGTTGGGATACACCAGATTCCGTTGTAGAAAAACTTGTAAACTATCCGAACCGCCCGGATATTCAGCCTGCTCTTGAACTACCGTAACACCAAAACCGGCTTTTGCTTTTTCCTTTGGTACGGTTGATTTATTCTGAGCAGAAACAAGTACTGTTGCTGCTAAAAAAATCGAAACGGACAGTAGAGCTTTTTTCATCTTGTGAAGATAAACATTTTACAATGGATAGTGGACAATTGATAATTGA
>CAYHCU010000242.1:0-4943 GCA_964355035.1 uncultured Flavobacteriales bacterium
ACACCTGATAGAGAAAGGAATATAATTACTTCTCTAGATCTTAATCCGGTGAAGGAAGAAATAATGAATATCAAACTTCAAGCGAAATTTAAAAAAATTGAGGAATCAGAAGTTCGTTTAGAAAGTATTCAATGTGAAGATGCAGAATATTTATTCGTGGCTTATGGCTCAAGTGCTCGTATTTGTCAGAAAGCAGTATTGTTAGGAAGAGCGCGTGGAATAAAAGTTGGATTACTTAGACCGATTACACTTTTCCCATTTCCATCAATTGAATTAGCTCGGTTAGCAAAACAAGTTCACGGAATGCAATGTGTTGAAATGAGTGCCGGACAAATGGTAGAAGATGTAAGACTATCAGTGAATGGTGTAATACCTGTTGAACATTATGGTCGTCTTGGAGGAATAATGCCGGCACCTGATGAAGTATTAAATGTCTTAGAAGAGAATTTTATAAAAGCAAAAAGTTATGCCTGATACACTAACAAGAGAAGAAATTTGTCAACCGGAGAATATGATTTACTGCAGGACTTCGTTGATGACGGATGCTGCACTATCGTATTGCCCGGGATGCGGACATGGTACCGCTCATCGATTGATCATGGAAGTGATTGAAGAAATGGGTTTGCAAGCTGATACTATTGGAGTTGCTCCGGTAGGATGCTCAGTACTTGCATACGATTTTTTGGACATTGATATGCAACAAGCTGCTCATGGTAGAGCTCCTGCGGTTGCAACCGGAATAAAAAGATTGATGCCAAATAAATTTGTATTTACATATCAAGGTGATGGAGATTTGGCGGCTATTGGAACCGGCGAAACTATTCATGCTTGTAACAGAGGAGAAAACATAACTATATTTTTCGTGAACAATGGAATATATGGAATGACGGGAGGTCAAATGGCTCCGACAACTCTTCCAAATATGAAAACTGCTACCTCACCATTAGGCCGTGATACCGAAACAATGGGTTATCCATTAAAAATTACAGAACTTATTGCCATGCTTCCGGGAACCTATTTTGTTTCCCGACAGTCGGTTCATACTCCGGCAAATGTTCGTAAAGCAAAAAAGGCAATTGAAAAAGCAATCTCTTATCAAAAGCTTAATAAAGGATTGAACTTTGTTGAAATTGTTTCCAATTGTAATTCAGGTTGGAAAATGACACCATTAGAATCCAATGAATGGATGGAAGAAAACATGTTCAAGTTTTATCCACTTGGCGACATAAAAGTACCTAGTCAAATAACAGAAGAAGAGAATAACGCTCAGAAAATTTAAAAACATGACAGAAGAAATTATTATAGCCGGATTTGGCGGGCAAGGAGTTTTATCGATGGGAAAAATTCTTGCGTATTCAGGAATGATGCAAAATAAAGAAGTTAGTTGGTTCCCATCTTATGGTCCTGAAATGCGCGGTGGTACTGCGAATGTTACTGTTATTATCAGTGATGAACGCATCAGTTCCCCGATTCTAAACAAATTTGACACCGCTATTATTTTGAATCAGCAGTCAATGGATAAATTTGAGAACTCAGTAAAAGCGGGAGGGCTCTTGATCTATGACCCAAACGGAATTACACGCCATCCGGTAAGAACGGATATAGATATTTATACTGTGGATGCAGCTGATGAAGCAGCAAGAATAGGTTCTGCAAAAGTTTTTAATATGATCGTTCTCGGAGCCTTCTTGAAATTGAAGCCTCTGATTGAACCGGAATATATGCACAAAGGACTTGAGAAATCGTTGCCTGTTCGTCATCATGGTTCAATACCTGAAAATGAAAAAGCAATTGAAATTGGAAAAGAAATAATTAAGCCTAGGTTCTTACTAAATTAAAAACATGCAAAAAATAAAACTCTCTTTCATTAATGATAATTCAGTAGCACATATCCTGCTTGATGATGGCAAAGGAAATGTAATCGACCATATTATGATGGAAGATATTCAGAATGCACTCAACTCTTTTAAAGACAAAAAAGAATTGAAGCTAATTGTTTTCGAAGGAGCAGGAAAACATTTTTCATTTGGAGCTAGTGTAGAAGAGCACAAAAAAGAATTCGCAGCAGCAATGCTCAAAGGGTTTCATCAGTTGTTTTATAGTTTGAGAGATTTATCCATTCCAACAATGGCAAAAATCTCCGGACAATGTCTTGGTGGAGGACTTGAAGTTGCTTTGATGTGCAATTTTATTTTCACTGATAAAACTGCCAAGCTTGGACAACCGGAAATTATTCTCGGAGTTTTCCCACCTCCTGCAGCAGTAATTCTTCCTGAAAAGATTGGTTATGTTCTGGCAGAAGAAATGATTATCACGGGAAAAATAATTTCCGGTGAAGAAGCGAAATCAATAGGTTTAGTGAATGATGTATTTGAAGATAAATCGACACTGGACGAGAAAGTGAATGAATGGATTGAGAAAAACATTCTTCCAAGAAGTGCATCGTCACTTCGTTTCGCAGTTGGAGCAGCACGAGTTAAATTTAATCATTTGCTTAGCAATTTTCTTCCTCAGCTTGAATCAATTTATGTCAATAAATTGATGGCAACGCACGATGCAAACGAGGGCATCAATTCATTCCTCGAAAAAAGAAAACCCGTTTGGCAAAACAATTAATACATAGATTTTATGAAAATTATTAAAACAGTTGGAGTCGTTGGGGCAGGAACAATGGGTTCTGCTTTGGCGCAAAAGTTTGCACAGGAAGGATTCAATGTAATTCTTGCTGATCGTGCAATGAATTTTGTTGAGAAAGGGATGTCAAATATCCGAACTACATTGGAGGCTGGTATTCAGAGCAAAGTATTCACAAAAGAGCAAGTCGCCGGATACCTGTTAAATGTCAAAGGCACCGATCAACTTAAGGATCTCAAGGCATGTGATCTCGTCATTGAAGCGATCTTTGAAAACTTTGATGCAAAAGCTGAGTTATTGATTTCATTGAGTAATATAGTTACGAATGATTGCATCGTTGCTACGAATACTTCATCTTTCTCAGTATCTGAGTTAGCAAAAAACATTTCTCGTCCTGAACGTTTTATTGGCTTGCATTTCTTTTATCATGCGGCGAAAAATCGGTTAGTGGAAATTATTCCGGGTGAGTGGACAACAACTGAAACTTTTGAAGTTGTAAAAAGATTCGCAGCAAAAGCAGGAAAAGACCCAATTATATGTAATGATATTTATGGTTTCGCAGTAAATCGCTTTTTTGTTCCTTGGTTAAACGAATCTGTCAGACTTTTGCAGGAAAATGTAGCAACGAAGGAAGAAATAGATTCTGTATGTATGCAAGCTTTTGGCATCGGCATGGGACCTTTTGCGCTGATGAATGCAACCGGTGTATCTGTTGCTTATCATGCAGAAAAAACACTTGAGGTTTTTGGCGAATTATATGAAGTAGCGGAAGCTCTACGGAAGCAATCTGATTTAGGAAAGCAATGGGAGCTCAACTCAGAGCCGATTGAACAAGTAGATGCGCAAAAAGAAAACATTATTCGCGATAGAATGTTAGGCGTGGTGTTCTTTGTTTGTTCTCAGATATTTGATGAAAACGTTTGTTCTCCGACAGATTTAAATCGTGGAGCAAAAATCGGCTTACGGTGGAAAAAAGGGCCTGTTGAAATGATGAAAGCACTTGGAACAACAGAGGTAATCAGACTTGTTAATTCCATCGCTGATTTATATGAAATGTCATATCCTGATTCTTGTGGAGAGAAATTCTGGAAGATGGAGTCAGTGAAATTAGAAAAGAGAAACAGCATTGCCATTATCACCATGGATCAGCCGGAAAATTTAAATGCGCTGAGTGAGGATACCGTTCAAGAACTTTTGGAGAGTTTCAGCAAGGCTGAAAGTAATCCAATGATTAAAACAATTTTTATCACCGGTTCCGGTAAAGCATTTGTAGCGGGTGCTGACATTAAGTTTTTCGTAAAGAACATTAAGTCGAAAAAAATATCAGAAATTGAATTGTTCACAGACTTCGCTCAAAAAGTGTTTTCGCGCATCGACAATTCCCAAAAAACAGTTGTCGCTATAGTCAATGGCTTGGCACTCGGAGGTGGTTTGGAACTGGCACTTTGTGCAGACATGATTCTTGCTATGCCTAAAGCGCAATTTGCTTTTCCTGAAACAGGAATAGGAATATATCCGGGATTAGGTGGTACACAGAGAAGAGCGACAAGGATTGGTAAAGGGTTGAGTAAATATCTTATTCACACCGGAAAAATGATATCGTCCAAAGATGCAGATGATATTGGCTTAGTTGACAAAGTGATATCGGAAGATGAGGCATTTGGAATTCTTGCAGGAAACCTACCTTTGCCAATTATATCTACAAAAACATTACCGGAGAAATGGAAGCATGTAAAGGATTTCTTTGATGAGAATACGTTAGGAAATATTATGGGAAACAAATTTGCTAGCCATACAATTAGCAAAGAGGACGCAGAGAAAATAGTGAAAACAATTTCATACAAAGCGCCCGTTGCAATTAAACTTGCAGACAAATTAATTGATGAAGCGAAAGGATGTGATTCAGAACTTGTTCACTTAAGTGAAATATTTTCAACTTCAGATGCATTGTTAGGATTAACATCCATAGGCAAAAAAGTAGAGTACGAAGGTAAATAATGACTAAAGAAATAATATATAGCAGTTCAGATATTTCGGCCATAATTTTATCAGCCGGAAAGTCCGGAAGATATGGAAGTCCAAAAGCATTAATTTCTTTTGATGAAAAGCACTCCTTTCTTCAGAAAATTGCTTTAGAATATTTTGATTCGGGAGTAAGAAATATTGTGCTGGTTATAAATTCAGAAATTGAAAAAGAAATACTGAATGTAATTTGTACTCTTCCGAAGGAAATGAAAATTACCGTTGTCATTAATCCCCATCCGGAAGAAGGAAGATTTTCAAGCATTAGAATTGCCGTGAATGCTATT
>CAYHCU010000243.1:0-4864 GCA_964355035.1 uncultured Flavobacteriales bacterium
GCCTGATATTGGATCAATCGTTGTGATTTCTTCAATTAAATCACCAAAAAAACTAAAACGATAAGCTGTATCTCCGTAAGCAATAAACACATCAACAGTTTCGCCTTTCACTCTGAAGTCACCTATTACAAATTCGGATTCTGTTCTTGAATAAGGAGAGATTACTAATTTATGTAAGAATTTATTTCTTCCAATTCGTTCACCTTCCTGAACATAAATGGTATTACTTTTAAAGTCAGCAGGATTTCCTATGCCATAGATACACGAGACAGAGCTTACCACTATAACGTCTTCTCTTCCTGATAATAGGGCAGTAGTTGTGCTTAAACGTAATTTCTCAATTTCGTCGTTAATGGCAAGGTCCTTTTCTATATAAGTATTTGTTGAAGGAATAAAAGCTTCAGGTTGATAGTAGTCATAATAGGAAACAAAATATTCTACAGCATTTTGCGGAAAAAATTGTTTAAACTCACCATATAGTTGTGCTGCCAGTGTTTTGTTATGAGAAAGAATAAGTGTAGGTTTTTTTACGCGGTCTATTACATTAGCAACTGTAAATGTTTTTCCTGAACCGGTAACCCCCAACAGTGTTTGCGCATGGTCGCCTCGTTGAATGCCTTCAACTAATTGTTCAATTGCCTGAGGTTGATCTCCGGTTGGTTGAAACTCTGAGGTAAGGGAAAATTGCATTGAATTGTATTTCTAATTACAAAAACAAAAATAAAAAAAAAGGCTGCCAATATTAATGACAACCTTTCTTTTTATTCAATGAATAAATTTATTATTGAGCATAGGTTGGTTCATTCCAAATTTCCCATGCTTTTTCTGCTTGCAGGCGAAGCATACGGAAACCATTGTGAATAAATGCACCTGAATCTTTTGATTTCTCAAGGAACATGGTTTGAGCCGGGTTGTAAATCAAATCAAAACATAGATTCTTGTGAGAAAGAAACTCATAAGGTATGTTAGGACATTCGTTTACTTTCGGAAACATTCCAAGGGGTGTTGTATTGACAATGATTTGAAATGCTTTCATTGTGTTTACGTTAAGATCAGCATACGAATAATGGAATCTTGATTCTTCTCTTGTAACAAAAAAGTGTTCAATGTTCAATTTTCTGAAAACGAAACTTACCGCTTTTGCTGATCCACCTGTTCCTAAAATTAATGCACGACGGTGATGAGGGCGTAAAATCGGGCGGATCGCTAATTCAAATCCCCAAGCATCAGTATTGTAACCATGAAGTTCAAATTTATTTGAATCTTGTCGAATAATTTTAATGGTGTTAACAGCACCAATCTTTTGGGAGATGTCATCCAAATTATCCAACATTGGGATAATCTCTTGTTTGAAAGGGATAGTAACATTTAGTCCCATTAAGTCCGGATTATCGCGGACAATTTTTTTGAGATCGTAAATATTCTCAGTTTCAAAATTTTCGTAAATACAATCGTTTCGACCTTCCCGTTGAAATTTTTCTGTGAAAAATTTCTTTGAATACGATTGTTCTAAAGGATAACCGAACAAGCCAAATTTTTTCATTTTTTTTTGATTTTAATTAATTAATTGCGCAGACTAATTTTACTGTATTTTGATTTTATAAATCCGATAATGATTGGGAGTACAGATACTCCGATGATCCCTAATGTGACTAAAGAGAAATGTGATTTTACCCATTCGTTTTTACATAAAAGAAATCCTCCAAATGTGAATACTAGTATCCAAATTGAATTGCCCAATATACAAAAAAGTAAGAACCGGCGATATAACATACTACCTAATCCTGCAACAAAAGGGGCAAAAGTTCTGATAATTGGGATGAATCGGGCAAGAATGACGGTTTTGCCGCCATGTTTTTCATAAAAATTATGAGTTCTGTCCAAATATTCCTTTTTTATTAAGCTTCTCTTGGAATGAATAAGTTTGTCTCCAATAAAATTCCCAACTGCAAAATTTAAATTGTCGCCTAGAAAAGCAGCTGCAAAGAGTATTATAAACAATAGCCAAATATTTAAAAAGCCTAAACCGGCAAGGGCTCCGGCTGCAAATAATAGTGAATCGCCAGGTAAAAATGGTGTAACCACTAAACCTGTTTCGCAAAAAATTATTAGTGCAAGTATTAAATAAGTTGCTTTGTCGTACTCTTTGACAATGGTTTCCAGATGTTTGTCAATGTGAAGAACAAAATCAATGAATTCATTAATATATTCCATATTCTTTTAGAAAGACGATATTTAATCACAAACGTTTAAAACGTTCTTTTTTCTATATACTTTGTAAAGGTAATAAAATTGGAAGTTAATACTGTTTTATGATGTTTTTTAGCTCAATTGTTTGTGAACAAATTTCTAGGAAATACCTTTCCAACTCTCGTGACAAAAAGACATTTATTGTAAATTGCAACAGTCATAATTCTGTCATAATGAAGCTAAATGTTGGTGATAAAGTTCGCTTTTTAAACGAATCGATTGAAGGTGTTGTTTCTAATGTGCTCACTCATGGCAATGTAGAAGTTTGCGATAGTCATGGATTTACACATATATCGCAGGAAAAATATCTGGTGCGAATTGAGTTTACTATTGATGAAGGAGTGAGTGATTTCGAAGATGTTCCTTCAGACTATAGTCCCAAACCACAAATGGTGACTCAGAAAAGTACTATTCCAATCATTTCATCACTCGAAGACGATAACACAATTTATGCTGCAATTCGTTTATTGGATGAGAAAAATCCGCTTACTACTGATGTGGAAATTTTCTTGCTCAATAATACAGATTATTCGATTTGCTATTCTTGTTTACGCCGACTTGGTAATTTTCGATCCGGAATAAAGTCCGGTGTATTGGACGCTAATCATGAAATAATGATTGGCGTATTTTCTCAAGATGAGATTTGCAGATTTGACGGCTTTGAATTCCAATTTCTTTTCTTCCAAAATGAGGAGTTTAGACCTAAAAATCCGGAAATGAAATTTTTGCAGTTTAATTCGACTGATTTTATGAATACTGATCTGCGATTAAAGGTATTTGATCGTGACGACACTATTTTATTAATGGTTCTCCATGAAGCAAAGCAAGCACTTGATGTAGATATTGCCTCCTTGTTGGAAAAATACAAGGATAAGCAAGAAGTGGATGCTCGCAATGTCAATTCTAAGTTGAAAAATAAATCGACTCGGTTTGTTGTGTTAACCCGCCAAAAAGTTGTTGATTTGCACATCGAAGAATTAATCAAAGACTATTCATCAATGTCGAATGCACAGATAATTTCTTATCAGATTAATTATTTTATGCAAGAAATGGACAAAGCATTAATAGATAAGTTACATAAAATTGTATTTATTCATGGTGTTGGAGCAGGGGTTCTGCGGAGTTCTATTCGCGAAGAGTTAAAGCGTTTTCCGAATGTTCGTTTTTCAAATGCTTCTTTAGAAAAATATGGTAATGGCGCCACAGAAGTGGAATTCATATGATTATCAAGCGTCATCAGATCGAATTTAAAATGAAAATCAGCATCATGCGGCGGGTTTTAATCGCTGGTTCGATGTTGACTGTTTTCAAATTTTTTGCGTGGTATTTAACTCATTCTAATGCTGTACTTACGGATGCTTTAGAGTCAATCATTAATATTATAGCTGCAGCTTTCGGACTTTTTACACTGATGTATGCGGCAAGGCCCAAAGATGAAAATCATCCTTATGGCCATGGGAAAATGGAATTTTTCGCGGTTGGATTTGAAGGTGCTTTAATCAGTTTTGCCGGAGTTGGAATGATATATACGGCAATTCAATCATTCTTTAATGAAAGTGAAATTCAGAAATTAGATACAGGTTTGGCAATTACAGCCGGTGCTGCCTTGATTAATTATTTGATGGGAAGGTACATGATTAAGGCCGGAAAGAAGCTGCATTCTTCTACCTTGATTGCCGATGGTCAGCATTTGATCTCTGATACAGTTTCATCGATTGTTTTAATTATTGGACTAGGGTTGATTTTAATTACCGGTTTGAAGATTATTGATTCAATTTTAACGATCGCTCTGGGTGTCTATATTCTTTATGTAGGATACAAACTTTTGCGAAATTCAATGGCCGGTTTAATGGATGAAACCGATTTCGATAAAGTATTGGAATTCGTAGATGTCTTGAATGTTGAACGACAGCCGGATTGGATTGACATTCACAACTTGCGAGTGGTAAAATATGGTTCATCTTTACATGTTGATCTGCATTTAACATTGCCTTGGTACGATAATTTGCAAACCTCTCATGCTGCCGTTAAGAATGTTGAAGCTGTTGTGAATAAACATTTCGAAAATCGAGTTGAATTTTTTATTCATACTGATCCTTGCTTACCGACTGCTTGTGAAATTTGTAATGTTGAAAATTGTGCATTAAGAAAACACCCTTTTAAAGAAAAACTAAAATGGGATTTGCCATTGCTGATGAAGAATAAGCCGCATCAGGCTTTTTAGTTCATCTTTTAAGCGAAAACGTCGCGTTTTCCGGCCTTTTTCGAGCTTTATTAGTATGGGATTTTCAAAGGAAATTTCTGTTGCTATTGGCTTTTTTCGAAAAATGAGTTAGCTTTGTCAGAGCGTTTGCTGCGAAATGCTTACCCCTTCAGGATTCCCTGAGGCTTTGTTCGGCCAATTCTCTACCTTAATAATCTGTTCTTCATTTAATCATAGATGAATCTGTTGATTTATGATGGAACATAGTAAATCTTAATTGACTGAATGGAAAAGAGAGTCTCCGTATTTTTATCAATCTTCTTCTTGTTTTTGTTTTTTCCATATGCGTAGACTGTAAATATTTTAATTGTTGCTACCAATTGAACAGTTGAAATAAGTTGTCCTAAGCTC
>CAYHCU010000244.1:0-1489 GCA_964355035.1 uncultured Flavobacteriales bacterium
GTCAACCTTTTAAAATTTATAAGTTCAGGTCGATGTATGCTAATGCCGAAGAATCAGGGCCACAATTATCAAGTTCATCTGATGCCAGAATAACAAAATTCGGAAAATGGATGCGGAAAATCCGCTTAGATGAAATTCCACAGTTCTACAATGTACTAATGGGAGATATGTCAATCGTTGGTCCACGACCTGAGCGTCAATTTTTCATAGACAAGATCATGGAACAAGCTCCCCACTATAGGCATTTGCATAAAGTTCGTCCGGGAATTACATCATGGGGACAAGTAAAATTCGGATATGCAGAAAACGTAGATCAAATGGTTGAGCGATTAAAATACGACTTGATCTATATCGAAAATATGTCTTTAGCAGTAGATTTCAAAATCATGATTTACACTGCAATGATTATTATAAAGCACAAGGGAAAATAATTTTCACATCTTCAAAAATATATCACAATGAAAATTGCAGTAATCGGAGCCGGTACCATGGGAAACGGTATTTCACATGTCTTTGCTCAAAATGGTTTCAAGGTAAATATGATTGACGTTTCTTCGGAAGCACTGAAAAAAGCATGCGATACAATTGCAAAAAACCTTGACAGAATGGTTTCTAAAGGAAAACTTACTGAAGACGAAAAAAAGACCACACTTGAAAATCTTTCTACTTTTACTTCTTTGGAAGAAGGAGTTAAAGGATGTGGGTTGGTCGTAGAGGCAGCAACAGAAAACATTGATTTAAAGTGTAAAATTTTCAGAGATTTAGATTTATTCTGTGACCCTGCTACAATTCTATCTACAAACACTTCATCAATTTCAATTACTAAAATTGCTGCACAAACAAAGCGAGCAGACAAAGTTATCGGCATGCACTTTATGAATCCGGTTCCTGTAATGAAGCTGGTAGAAATTATCCGTGGTTATGCAACAAGCGACGAAGTAACGAAAACAGTTTTTGAATTATCAAGAAAGCTTGGTAAAATTCCTGTTGAAGTAAATGACTACCCCGGTTTTATTGCGAATAGAATTCTGATGCCAATGATTAACGAAGCCATTTATTCACTTTATGAAAATGTTGCTGGAGTAGAAGAGATCGATACTGTGATGAAGTTAGGCATGGCTCATCCGATGGGCCCATTGCAATTAGCCGACTTTATCGGGCTTGATGTATGTTTATCCATTATGAAAGTTCTTCAGGACGGATTTGGTAATCCTAAATATGCACCTTGTCCACTTTTAGTAAATATGGTAACTGCCGGAAATTTAGGAGTAAAAAGCAAACAAGGGTTTTATGAATATCAGGAAGGAAACAAAGAATTAGTTGTAGCTGCTAAATTTAAAAAATGAAGTGTTGGTTTACTTTGGCTAGTATTATAAGTTGGTGAGTGACTAAATTTGCAAGAGGGTTCAAGGTTTTTGTCACGCAGAAAAAAGCAGAGTTTCTGAAGAGGGATAGTTGATTTTTTATCCCGCAGAAAGGCGCAGAAAAG
>CAYHCU010000244.1:1589-4857 GCA_964355035.1 uncultured Flavobacteriales bacterium
GTTTAGAGTTTCTGAAGAGGGATAGTTGATTTTTTATCCCGCAGAAAGGCGCAGAAAAGCGCAGAGTGTTTAGAGTTTCTGAAGAGGGATAGTTGATTTTTTATCCCGCAGAAAGGCGCAGAGCGTTTACTTACTAGCATTCATCCCATATACCAAAGATGCTTGAAATCGAGGGTCAATAACACCAAGTTTTTCCGCTCCTGTTTTTGAAACTTTAATGATGAGGCCTTCATTGTCGCCTGTATCGGGAAGTTTGCCTACGACTTTAACGTAGATCGAACGTTGGTTCATCCGATTGGTAATTTTTATTATTGTACCGATAGGTGCTGTACGATGTAAAGCATAATACTTATTGGTGCTTGTACTTTCATTTTCTATCCAGGTAGCAATTCCTGTTTCATTTACTTCTTGTCGGCCATTGGCGAAAACTATTTTTTTCTCCGCTGTATTGACGCTCTCTTTTGACTTGATCACTGAAGATTCAGTCTTTACAGGCTCGTCGGCTTCCTTTTTTGTTTCTTTAACAGCAATTTTCACTTCTTCAGCAGGGGCTGATTTTACAACTGCTGCTTTTTTCGGACCATCCTCTTCCTTAATCGGTGTGTTATTTTTCGAAATTACAAGTACTTGTCCCTTCAATATGCTATTCGATTTAAGGCTATTCAACCTTTTTATTTGATCAACAGACACATTATATTTTTTCGAAATGCTAAAAAGTGTTTCTGATGCGGCTACTTTATGAGTGACATCTTTCGCTGAATTAGAAGAAACTCCTGCATTTTTATCTGTATAATTTTTTTCGAAATAAGGATCATTCGATTTTAATTTACCGGGAATAACAAGGCTTTCTCCGATTTTCAATTCAGTGGTATTTTTATTTGCAAGCTTTAATTCCGCATAAGAAATATTGAACTTTTGAGCAATGGAAAACCAGCCATCACCCGGAACAATTTTATAAACCCGAACAGCTTTCCCCTCTACCACTTTTGTTGACAAACTATTTGTTTGTGCATCTGCTATGCTCAGCAAAAGAAACAGGAAAAACAATGCCTTCAATTTTTTCATTTTGTGAATTTATTAATTTAATTCAATTTTAGATTTAGGCTTAGAAATAAGAAAAAGACCACAGAACGTTATTAGTCCATTGACAATTAACAATTCAAAGCCAAATTTGTAATTATCGAACCATTGTATAGAGTTCTCATTTAATATATAACAAATAAACGGAGACAAGATGCAAATAATTGGCACTAACTTGTCTTTTACTTCTCTTTTAGCCAAAATGCCATATGCAAATAAACCAAGCAATGGGCCATATGTATAGCTAGCAACAGTAAATAATTTACTGATTACGGCATCATCGTTTATCATTCTGAAGATAATAATCACAAGTAGCAAGATGGTTGCAAAACTAAAATGAACGATGTATCTTATTTTTTTCTTCTTTTCTTCTGACCAATTTGACTTTTTGAAATTCAGGAAGTCAATGCAGAAAGAAGAAGTTAAGGCTGTCAAGGCACCATCAGCACTTGGATAGGCAGCAGAAATCAATCCGATAATAAAAACAATGCCAACCAATCCACCGAGGTGATTTAAAGCAATGATTGGGAAAAGATCATCTGATTTTGCAGGAAGCGGAATTCCTTTTGCTGTGGAGAATAAATACAGTAAAGCACCTAAGCACAGAAACAAGAGATTAATGAAAAGTAAAACAATTGCGAAAGAGAACATATTCTTCTGTGAGTCTCCCAAGGTCTTTACGCTGATATTTTTTTGCATCATTTCCTGGTCTAATCCTGTCATGGCCACGCTGATAAAAACTCCACCAAAAAACTGTTTAAGAAAATACGACTTCGAATGCCAGTCTGTATTAATCATTTTATCATACCCTTTATCATGAATTGCACCAATCAAGTCAAAGAAGCCCATATGCAATTCATTCGATATATAAATTACAGCAATCACAACAGCAAAGAGCATGAATGTAGTTTGTAATGTATCGGTTAATACAATTGTCTTGACACCGCCTTCATAGGTATAAAGCAAGATCAATAAGATGAACGCTAGTACAGTTACCCAAAAAGGGACACCCCAGGCATCAAAAATGAAAAGCTGAAGTACATTCACCACAATGTAAAGTCTGAATGATGCTCCAATCGTTCTGGAAATAATGAAAAAAAACGCACCCGTTTTATAACTCCAAAAACCAAATCTTTTTTCTAGAAATGTATAGATAGAAGTCAGGTTCATTTTATAGTAAAGTGGCAAAAGAATAAGAGCAATAATAGAATAGCCGAAAAAGTAGCCCAGTACCAAAACCATATAGGAGAAATTGGCAGTTCCAACTAATCCGGGAACCGACATAAATGTTACTCCTGACAGAGAAGCACCAATCATTCCATAGGCAACGAGATACCATTTAGAAGATTTATTGCCAATAAAGAAAGACTCGTTATCAGCATTCCGGCTTGATCTCCAAACGACGTAGAAGAGTAAAGCAGAGTATGCTATCACGCAAAGTAAAATGAAACTAGGAGCCATTCTCAGGGTGTTGTGTTAAATAAGCTTATTCGCCTTATAATATTACTTGCCAATAAGCCCCGAAGTAAGTAAATTAGCGAGCGAAAGAGCGAGGTGTTCTTTCAAAATTATGAACAAAATAAATTGAGCAATTTTCCATCAAGAATAGTAGAAGAAACGGTATCAGAATTCAGCCGTTTACCCGGAATCGGGAAAAGAACAGCATTGAGGCTTGTCTTACACCTTCTCAAGGCCCAAAAGGAGGATTCCGAGCGCTTAGGCGAAGCCTTGGTGAGACTTCATAAAGAAATAAAATATTGTACAATTTGCCATAATATCTCCGAGAAAGATATCTGTGAAGTATGTTCAGATGAGAAAAGGGATAAACAGTTTTTGTGCATTGTGGAAGATATCCGAGATGTGATAGCAATAGAAAACACGCAGCAATATCGTGGGCTTTACCATATTCTAGGTGGCATTATTTCCCCAATGGACGGAATAGGTCCGAATGATTTAAACATACCATCACTCTTGGAACGTATTAAAATTGGTGCAATTAGAGAAATCATTATTGCCCTTCCTGCAACTATGGAAGGAGATACAACCTCCTTTTTCATCTTCAAAAAAATAAATCAAACCGATAATCAGGAAGTAAAATTTTCGACCATTGCCCGCGGAATTTCAGTAGGAGGCGATTTAGAATTTGCTGATGAGGTCACTCTTGGCAGATAAATTTTACAAAGAGTGG
>CAYHCU010000245.1:0-4838 GCA_964355035.1 uncultured Flavobacteriales bacterium
CATGAACAATGGTTGTATCCCCATTTGAGCCTTGGGAAACCGTTGGTTTTATAAATAGGACAAATGAAATAATGATAATTATTCCGGTCAAATGTTTTATTTGTTTCATCTTTAAGTAAATTTGCTGCGAATCAAATATACTAATTACTTTTTAGACTATGTCATTTTATATTGCAATTATTGCCTTTATCACTTCTGTAATTGCCGGCATCCTCTCCATGATTGCGGGTAAAAACATAGATAAAAGAAGGTTTATTCTCTTCGCCACGATGCACGGCATGCTTCTTTTCTCATTTCTAGCTTCTTTAATGTTAACAAAAGACCCCAATGCTTTCAATTATTTTTTTATGGCTTACATTTGCAGTGGAATAATATTAAGTGGCCTTGCTTGGAGAAGTTTTATTTTTATTGGATTGAAAATTTACTTCGGACTGTTCGCACTCACCATCGGAATGTTTATTTTGTCGCCTTCCATGCTTGTCAATTTTCTTTTGACAACAAGGTACACCGATAGTTTAGGTGAATCCTTCCATGTTATAGAAAACTTTTATATTGAAAGACAAAATACAAAGATCAGCAATGACAGTTTCCCTCATTACAAATTAATCCGAAAAAGAGGAATTTTTCACTCATCGCTTCAAAGAGATATCATTTTCAATGGGAAATTAGATTCAATTAAAGTTATTGAATTTGATAAGTCAAACCTTGGGCTCATCAGAGGCTATACGAGTATTCAAACCTTTGTAAGTACAAAAATTGATAGCGTTGATGTTGAAATTGTAATTAAGAAAAAAAGCAACGATGGCTTAGAATATAAACTATGAAAAAAACACTTCCACTTCTGTTCTTAATTGTAAGTCTGACAAGCTATTCAGCTTTGTCGCAATTACCTGATACAGACATCTATCTTTTCACTGTTAAATCAACAGGCGGAAATCGAAATTTTGGCAAAGCCGTCAATATTACAAACCGAAAAGGGTACGATAATCAACCTTGCTTTTCTCCGGATAGTAAAGAAATACTTTTTGTTTCCATTGAAGATAGCTCTCAATCTGAAATCTGGAAATATGATATTAAAACAAATACGAAAACACAATTGACAAAAACCAAAGAAAGTGAGTACTCCCCTACTTTCTTTAATAATGGAAAAAACATTTCTACAGTCAGAGTCGATGCCGATTCAGCTCAACGATTTTATCTACTGGATTATCCTGAACTTAAAAATGCTGAGGTTGTAAAAAACTCAGACAGTATTGGATATTCATGCTGGATTAACGATTCATTGATTTCCATGTTTGTCGTTGAAGATACAAGCAGTATGCAATTGCTTGATTTGAAAACACACACCAGAACATATATTTGCAACAATCCCGGTCGCTGCATGAAAATAAATCCGAAAAACAAGCTGCTTTATTTCATCGATAAAAATGATAGCACTAATTGGTACTTGTCTACACTTAACTTAAAGACAAAAAAAATAAATCGACTCGTAAAGACTCTTCCAAAATCCGAAGACTTTGCTTTCTTTTCAGATGGAACATTAATTTGTGGATTTGATGGTGGAATTTTCACGTTAACAAGTAAAGAATCTGCATGGAAAGCAATTGGGAAACCAATGATATCCATGAAAAACGATTTCTATCGAATTTCAATCAGTCCTGACAACAAATATATTGCAGTCGTTTCATTCTCAGGAAAAAAACCATGACGACTGATTTTGATTATCTCATCGTAGGACAAGGAATTGCAGGTTCTATTTTAGCGTATATGCTTGAGAAAAAAGGGAAACGAGTTTTTATTGTAGACAAATTTTCACCGAATAGCTCCTCTCAAGTTGCCGCAGGTTTAGTAAATCCGATTACCGGAAGACGAATTGTTAAAACTTGGATGGCTGACGAAGCGATTCCTTTTGCAAAAGAATTTTATTCGGCATTTGGAAAAGAGTTTGGTGAAAAATTATTTCATTCTATAGACACTTTAGAAGTAACAGGTTCTGTTCACGAATGGAATGAGTGGACAACTCGAATGAATGAGCAGAACATGCAAAATTACTTTAATGAAGATGCACCTAATGAAGTTTACAGAGGGAAAATCAGAGACTTCATTAAATTGGTAAGAATTACTTCTTCGGGATGGTTAGACATGCCTCTGTTCACTCGATTAATTCGAAATAAGTGGCTTGAAAAAAATCATTTATTGGATGAATTATTTGAAGCTGATCAGTTGCTGCTTGAAGAAAATAGAATTTTATACAAAGAAATCGTTGCTAAACAAGTAATTTTTTGCGAAGGATACAAATGTCTGTCTAATAAATTTTGGGAAACGCTGCCTTTTTTACCTGCTAAAGGAGAAATTGTCGTCATCGAAAGCAAGGACTTACCGGAAGACTTTATGATCATGTCAGGAATGTTTATTATTCCAATCGGCAATCACCAATTTCGCTGTGGTGCAACATACGAATGGAAATTTAAAGATGAATTACCAACTGAATCAGGAAAAGAAAAATTAATCGACATGCTTTCAAATAACTTAAAAGTTGAGTACAAAATTATTCATCATACGGCCGGTGTCCGACCAACGGTAAAAGATCGCCGACCAATCATTGGCCATCACACAAAATATAAAAATGTTTCAATCTTCAATGGTCTTGGTACAAAAGGAGTTCTATTGTCGCCTTACTTTGCAAATCATTTTGTTGAACATCTTGAAGATGGAAGCGTGCTGATGAAGGAGGTCGATGTTAAGAGGTTTGAAAGTTAGTGGATGGTGGATAGTGGATAATGAAAAATGATAAATGAAAAATGATAAATGAAAAATTGCCAGTGGATAATGGACATGGTTAAAAGTTAAAAGTAATCCCTATACAAGTTGTGTTCAACTAATCAGTGCAACGTTTTGCGGCTTTGCGTTCGGGCGGGATTTTACCACTAAACTTGATACGAAGAACCGAACTCAAATATACGCAGAAAGCGTCAAACGAAGCACGAAACCCCGCCTGACGCAAAACCGCTGTGCTTGTTGCACAACTAACAAATATAGTTGAAAACTAATAATAAATAGCATTTGCAAAAAAGAAATGTGGAGAGGATCTTTACTTCATGCAAGGGAAAAAAGAAATTCAACCAAAAATGCTTTATCAGATTCATCTGGATGATCTGGTTGCAAAGGATAATTTTTACCGAAGGCTAAATTCGGTTTTAGATTTGCATTTTCTGTATGAGGCCACCGCTAATTATTATGGCGATGAAGGCCAGGAGAGCATTGATCCGGTTGTGTTTTTTAAGATCTGTCTTGTGGGTTATTTGAACAATATCAATAGCGATCGCAGACTGATCGAGTTTTGTAGCAATTGCTTGGATGTACGCTTGTATTTAAAGTATGATCTTGATGAACAGTTGCCATGGCATTCTACTATTAGCAGAACTAGACAACTTTACGGTGAAGAAGTTTTTATGCAACTGTTTAAAAAGGTACTTTCTCTTTGTGTTGACAAAGGTATGGTTCGGGGAAAACGTCAGTCCATTGACAGTGCTTTTGTAAAAGCGAATGCAAGTTTAGACAGTTTGCAGTTGAAGGAGATCACAGACGACGTTGTTGACTATGCGAATGAATTAAACGAGAACAGTGAATTTAAAATCAAACCTGATACTCTTACACCGGTTGACAAAAGTTCAACAACCGTAACTGCACAAAAAAATAAATCTGTCGAGCAACATCATGATTGGAAAAAAGAAGAATACAAGGACATGCCGGGACATCGCACTGCGAGTAAACATGCTGCCGATGATGTGGACGAAAACGATTACTTGATTCGACCTAAATATTTAAGTAATCATACGCATTTCAGTACGACCGATCCCGATGCACGGATCTCTGTAAAACCCGGAAAGGCTAGACAGATGAATTATTTTGCGCAGATCGCAGTAGACGAAAGCAATCATGTAATAACAGGAGCAGGCGCAGACTTTGCAGACAAACGTGATAGTGAATGTTTGCCTAGAATTTTGGATCAAACAATTAATAACTTGCAAGATAATGATCTGACTCTTGAACAAATTCTGGCCGACACCGCCTATTCAAGTGGTGAAGTATTGAAGTTTTGTGAATCCAGAAACATCGATGCCTACATTCCAAATTTTGGACAATACAAAAATGAACGGGAGGGATTCGTTTACAATGAAGAGAAAGATCAGTTTGAATGTGTGCGAGGCAACAAAGCTATTTTGCCATTTAGAAAAATTAAAATGAGTCATGACAAACATGCGATGAAAGTTTACCGAAGCGGAAACAGTAAGTGCAAAGATTGTCCCCTCAGAAGTTCATGTATCGGTAAAAGCGATTTTAAAAAGATCGAGACCAGTATTCATAAACCGTTGTATGATGCCATGCACGAAAAACTAAAAGGTGCTCTAGCAAAACGAATTTTCAAGAAGCGAGGCAGCACAGTCGAACCGGTATTGGGAACAATGCTAAATTTTTTAAATCTAAAAAGAGTAAACACCCGCGGAATAAAACAAGCCAACAAACATGTAATGATGTCGGCTTTAACTTACAATCTGAAAAAACTAATGAAGTGGAATGTACTCAAGAGGATAAGTATGTTTAGTCAGCTTGAAATTCCGGCGATATTAACAAAAGACGGCGTGTTTTCAACAATTTTGAGAATAAGGCAGTATGTACATCGCCATAGCACATCGAAAATTTTTCAGCCTGTATAAGCTCCCATAAAGGATTACAGAAATAATTATTTGGTCAGTTTTTAATTATATGTTGTGCAACAGCTACCGCTGTTAGCTGCTGCCCGTTTGTCGTGTTTGGTTTATTCTTTCCAGTCTTTA
>CAYHCU010000246.1:0-4713 GCA_964355035.1 uncultured Flavobacteriales bacterium
TTTGTGTGATCTTCCATTGTTCAGAATGCAGATTGAGTTTGTATTCAGCAGAGAATAAGCGAAATGTAGATGTCAGGAGGAGCGTCGAGACCAGTAAATATTTTTTCATAAGAAGGAACAAGTTCTAGCGATAAAGGCAAGAAATTATTTGTAAATTTACAAACATCATGGACATTTAAAGTCTATGTGCACTATTTTAAAAGCCTCATTGTATGGAGATTGTATTTTTAATCGTAGGACTACTTCTTGGAGCCTTATTAACTTATTTTTTTACCAAAAACAAAACAAATCCGGCTGAAAAGGATCTTCAATTAAAGTTGATTGAACTGGAACGGGAAAAAAGTGTTTTGTCGGATCGTGTGCAACAAATGTTGCTTCAACAACGCAATTTGGAAGAAGTATTAACAAAAGAACGCAATCAAATTATTTCCCTGAGTTCAAGTTTAGCAGCTAAGCAGGAAATGGTCAATAATTATCTCGATAAATTAGAAAATCAAAAAGCTGATGTGGAAAATTTGCAGAAAAAATTCACAACAGAATTCGAGAATCTCTCTTCAAAAATTTTAGAAGAAAAGAGTTTGAAGTTTGTAGAGCAGAATCGTACCAATCTGGATATAATTCTAACGCCATTGCGGGAAAAAATTAAAGATTTCGAACAGAAGGTTGAGCAATCATATAAGATTGAATCTGCAGAAAGACATACATTAAAAGGAGAGATTAAAAGTCTCATCGAATTAAACAAGCAAATTTCAGACGAAGCCAGTAATCTTGCACGTGCTTTGAAAGGTGACACGAAAAAGCAAGGTAATTGGGGTGAAGTGATTTTAGAAAGAATTCTCGAGCGCTCCGGACTGGAAAAAGGGTCGGAATATGAGGTTCAATATAGTACAACTAACGAAGAAGGCAAGCGAATTCAACCGGATATCATTATCAATTTACCGGATAACAAACACATCATCATTGACTCAAAAGTAAGTTTGGTTGCATATGATGCTATGGTCAACGCTGATGTTGATAGTGACCGCGAGAAATATTTACGCGATCATATAATTTCCGTTCGCTCGCACATTAAAATTCTGAGTGATAAAAATTATCAGTCTTCAGCCGGAATTAATACGCCTGATTTCGTTTTACTTTTTATGCCTATTGAATCTTCTTTTGGATTGGCTGTTCAGGCAGATAATGAACTTTTCACCTATGCATGGGACAGAAAAATTGTGATCGTAAGCCCGTCGACATTATTGGCTACCATGAAAACTATTTCTTCCATCTGGAAGCAAGAAAAGCAAACACGGAATGCTATTGAGATCGCCCGTCAGGCAGGTTCAATGTATGATAAGTTTACTAACTTTTTAAAGGATCTTATTGAAATTGGTCAAAAGATGGATGCAGCTAAAAGCGCTTATTCTGATGCAATGGGTAAATTGACGTCCGGCTCAGGAAACCTTGTGAAGAGAGTAGAGGATTTGAAAAAATTAGGAGCAAAGACAACGAAAGATCTTCCACTTGCTATTTTAGAACGTGCACAAGAAAGCATTGACGAAGAATGACACTAAGAAATTACATATCCGTTTTTCTTTTTTTATTGCTTTTCTCGTCGTGTTTTACATCGCGCGATTTAAGTAGTACCAATATGGCATCTTTTTATAAACCGTCTGATAATATTTATCATCCTGAAATTGCAGTCTGTAATCAAATGGACTCATCAGTAAAAGTAATTGTAAAATTGAGTCCGGATGAACTTTTATTTGTTCGTCAGCCTGATGAAAGCTTTAAGTCCTATTTGAAAATCATCACTGAAGTTATCCGTTCTTATGATGACACTAAAATTCTGGATAGTGTTTCTACCATTTTCAGCTTTGATATTCAGGACAAGGCTGTTCAAAAGACATTAAGTTTTAATTTGCCGACAAAACAAACCGGAAACTTGTTATTGAGAGTGATACTTTATGATTTGAATAAAGGATCGTTCGAAGACTTTTTTACACCATTGGAAATTAATAATAATATTTCAAGGAATGATTTTTTAATTACGAATAAAAAGAATCAGGTACTTTTTAAAAATTACTTTGGAATAAACGATAGTGTTATTATTTCGTATAAAGATTCGTCGATTAACAAAATGTGGTGTAAATATTATAATCGACAGTTTTTATTACCTGCATCACCTTTTTCTTTCGATATGAAATCGGATTTCGATTACAGACCGGATAGTATTTTTCAAATCAGCGTAAATGAATCTTTGCCTTTGTTATTCAGTAACAAAGGATTTTATCATTTTCAAATTGATACCTTGATAAAGCAAGGTGGGACAATTTTTCGTTTCGATTCCGGATTTCCGAATGTTTCTACATCAGCACAACTTTTGGAGCCATTACAATATATTACTTCTAAAAAGGAGTTCGAAGAATTGCAAAAGTCAACGAATCTAAAAGCTGCCATAGAGTTATTTTGGCTTTCCAGAGGCGGAAATGAGGAAAAAACGCGGGCTTTGATTCGAAAGTACTACGGTCGGGTTCAGGATGCAAATCGTTATTTTACATCTTTTACAGAAGGTTGGAAAACAGATCGAGGAATGCTTTATATTATTTTCGGAGCTCCGTCAACTTTGTATCTTAGCGGCGAATCTGAAACGTGGATTTATGGTACACCGAATAGTACTCTGGCCTTAAGTTTCTTTTTTACGAAAGTAATTAATCCGTTTACAGCAAACGATTTTGTCTTGTCGAGAACGCCAATTTACGAGAGTAATTGGTACCGTGCAGTCGAAACATGGAGACAAGGTCGGGCATTTAATAGTTTCAATTAGAATTTATAAAAGTATGTACAACAATAGTAATAAGGGCAGTTTTCGTTCCCGTCGCCCGGAGCCAAAAGAAGATAATCAACTGATCTACGGAATTCGTCCGATCATGGAAGCTATTCTTGCAGGAAAGGAAGTGGATCGTTTATTTATCTGCCGTGGAGCAAAGGGTGAGTTGATGGGAGAATTAAAGGAGTTATTGACACAGAAAAATATCCCATGGACAGAAGTGCCAATCGAGAAGTTGCATCGCCTGACACGCAATAATCATCAGGATGTTGTTTGTTATATTTCATCGATAACCTACAATTCAATTACTGACATCGTTCCATTTATTTTTGAAAAGGGTGAAGTGCCGTTGATATTAATTCTCGATAGAATTACTGACGTAAGAAATTTCGGAGCAATTGCGCGGACAGCAGAATGTTCCGGCGTTCATGCTATCGTTATTCCGAGTAGAGGTGCTGCACAAGTAACTGCTGATGCAATTAAAACATCTGCCGGTGCTTTGAGTAAAATTCCAATTTGCAGGGAGACTAATCTTCGTAAGACGGTAGATTATTTAAAAGAAAGCGGGATTAAGGTTGTTGCGGCAAGTGAAAAGGGTGTTGAAGATTATTTCACAGGGGACTTTACGGGTCCATTGGCAATTGTAATGGGTTCGGAAGAAGACGGTGTAAGTAATGAACTGATTAAATGTGCAGATGAGTTACTTCGAATTCCTTTAGCAGGAACAATTTCGTCGCTGAATGTTTCCGTTGCTTGTGGTGTGATTTTATATGAAGCAATTCGACAACGTTCAAAATAATTAATCTTATTTTTTACGATGAATCTGAAGAATCGGAATACACTCCTGCTAATTTTTATTTTAGCGATATCGTTTGTGCTGCATTTTATCAATTTGAGAGATCTATCACTCTCGAATGATGAATTAAGTGCAATTACGCGAGCTAAATATGATTCTTTCTCAGAAATGATCAGTCATGCTCTGTACATTGACTATCACCCGGCCGGTGTTCAGATATTTATTTATTATTGGGTAAAGTTTTTTGGTGACGATGCCTTTTTATTGCGAATACCATTCGTCTTTTTTGCTTTTGGATCAACGGTTTTATTGTATTTGATCAGTAGAAAATGGTACAATGAATTTGTTGGCCTGCTGGCAGTAATGGCCTTTACCACCAGCTCACTTGTTTTGCAATACACACAGATTGCACGAATGTATAGTACAGGAATGTTGTTTAGTTTAATTGCAACTTTCGGCTGGACATTTTATCTTTTCAACACTACTGAAACCGGAAGAAAAAAATATTGGTGGATGTGGGTGGTTGGATCAATACTTTGTATTCATAATCATTATTTCAGTTTTGCTTTTGCAGGGATTTTAGGTTTAACCGGAATTTTCTTTGTGAAGCGAAAGGATTTGCCTTACTATTTATTGGGTGGTACGATTGCAATTCTTTCTTTCATTCCGGAATTGAAGATATTTCAAGAGCAAATGAAAACCGGTGATATAGGAGGATGGCTCGGAGCACCTGAAAAGACTTTCTTGCTGGATTTTTTCTATGATGTATTCAATAAATCCATTCTCTATATTGGCATTATTTTGCTTTGGATTATTTGCGGAATAGTTTTTCCGGTGAAATCCAATCACCTTTGGCGCTGGAGAATTCTTTCAATGATTTGGTTCCTGTTTGTGTTTTTGTTGGCATATTTATATTCAGTGTACAGCCATCCTGTAATCCAGTTTTCGACCTTGCTCTTTCCATTGCCATTTGTTTTTATTTTCATTTTTTCATTTACTCCTAGGTTTGTTTTTAAATATCAGTTGCCTGTTCTTACAATTTTCTTGTTTTTTGGGTTCTTTACATTGATCACTTCCGGTTTCTACAAAAAAAATCATTTTGGTG
>CAYHCU010000247.1:0-4693 GCA_964355035.1 uncultured Flavobacteriales bacterium
CAGAGGAGCAGATTACAAGCCTATACAAGGCAAAGATATTGTTGTAGATGGAATGAGAATAGGTGATCTCACCTGGGTTGAAACAGCCTTATCTTTTGGTAAGCAATTAAGTAAAAGTCAGTCACGAAAATGGCTGGCAGCAGGTTCGTTGAAATATCTTACAGCATTCGAAGGAGTTTATGCCGGAATAAACAATGCAAATGTAAGAGTTGTGGATGACAGTACAATTACTGTAACAAGAATTAAAGGTAGTATTGATTATTCATACATTGAGAATCCCAGAGATCTATTAAAATTCAGATGTACCGGATTTGGTTTTGATTTAGGAGTGCAATATGTTTCAAATCCATTTACGCAAAAGTATTCTGACGGCCGTCCGATACCTATGAAAAAGTATGACTATAGAGTAGGAGTGTCGTTAATGGACTTAGGCTTTGTGCGCTTTGCCAGAAATGCACATGCAATGGATTTCAATACAGATGCAATTAATTTCGACAATGTAAAGAACACCCAGGTAAACGGTTCAGCAGAGATTGATTCGATAGTTTATAGTTCAGCGATGAATGGAAAAGCAGTAGAGAATAGTTTTATCATGTCGTTGCCGACAGGACTCAGTGTACAATATGATCTTTGTCTTAAACCACGGTGGTATTTTAATTTAACCGCAATTCAACGTGTGCCTATGCCAACTGCAAGAGTTGATCGCCCCAATATGCTGGCGGCAACTATTCGTTATGAAACTCCGTTTTTCGAAGTAGGATTCCCATACAGTTTTTACGACTATTACCGTCACCGTTTAGGTTTGGCAATGCGTTACCATATTTTTTATATTGGAACAGACAGAATGGGAACTTTTATCAGCGATAGATTTGCAGGGAATGATGTGACAGGTCTGGATATTTATTTCGGTTTCAAGATCACAAATATTGAATTCCGAAAAAAGGCACGGACGCATACTCATGTAGGTTGTGCAGCGTATTACTAAAGAGATTGGAACGACAATAAACCGTATTTCGTATTTCGTATTCAGTGCTATCCGAACTCCCAATTCCGCATTAATTCCTTAGAAACCGAATGACATCGACATTATTATTTTTAGTATATATTTTCAAAATATATACTCCATTTGAAAGAAATGAAATATCGATTTTTTGTTCGTTTTTAATTTCAGAAATTATTTTTCCAAATACATCATAAAGCACTACTAGCTCCGGAGTTGGTCCGTCGATTGATATGTTTTTTGATGCGGGATTCGGATATATTGTGTAGTGACTAGAAGTAATTTCGGAAATTCCTATAGATGAATTTACAAATATGGTTGCACTATTACTAGTGTCCGGACAGCCGAAGCTATCAGTAACAAAACATCTGAACTGATCTCCGTCCATTAGCAAAGTGGCTGCAGTAATCCAAAGTGTATCGGTGTTCGTTCCCGAAAAAACAGCTCCGTCGTGAATATCAACAAAGTTTCCAATACTATCAGTTTGCCATTGATAGCTTAATGGTTGAGATGCTGTTGAAATAGCAAAAGCAGCATTGTGGTTTTCGTAAATTAGTGTATCGCTCGGCTGTGATAAAATTGAAGGTTGGCAGGTGTAGATATTGCCATCACTGTTAACTTTAAGGACAAGTACATCAGGCTGATTCATCAAATTGTCATTCGTTCTTCCGCAGATAACAATTCCGCTATCAGAAGTTAGTGAGATTGAGTTTCCATCGGCGCTATACAAACCATGATAGTATTTTGTCCATAAAGGATCGCCAAGAGAATTAATTTTAGTGATGAATAAATTGCTATTATAAAGTATTGTATCAGTGGCTGTACCTGTAATAAAGAATCCTGAATCCGAAGTTTGACAAATGTCTCGTATTCCTGTTGAAGTATTTCCAGGGAAATTAATGATTTTTGAAAAAATGGTATCTCCGTTTATATCCAATCGAGTAATTTTAGAATTTTCTACAAATGTATTGATGTCAAATCTTCTGCTTATTAGAACAAAGCCTCCATCACTGGTTTTACTCATAGCTTGTGCAAAGTCGTAATAAGAAGAATCAACATAGGATTTTGTCCAAAGTGTGTCGCCTTGTAAATTGGTTTTAATACATATCAAGTCATAGTCGGACTGAGTGCTATTGCTATTTGCGAATTCACCAAACACAAAATATCCGCTATCGGGTGTCTGAATAATTTCTTTTGCACTAGCCCAATTGTCAAATGGATGAGATTTTGTCCATGAAGTGTCTCCATTTGAATTGGTTTTAATCATGTAAATCTGTGTAGTTCCCGGAATAGTGCTGTTTTCTTCTCCCGCAATTATAATTCCACTGTCAAGAGTAGTTTGCATAGCAAAACCTTTTTCATTGCTACTTCCTCCAAATGTCTTCGTCCAAAGTGTATCGCCATTCATATCTATTTTTACCAGGTAAACATCCAATGAGCCACTACCAAAACTGCCGGTTATTCCGGCAATAACAAACCCGGAGTCGATTGTTTGTCGAACAGTATATCCCTCTTCATTCATATTTCCGCCATAGGATTTGGTCCAGATTACAGTGCCATCAGTATCAATTAAAGAAATATATAAGTCACTAAGGCCTGTCATTGTTGACTCTGTCATGCCCGTAACAATATATTTCCCATCAATTGTTTGTTGAACAGAATTTCCTACATCATAACTAAAAGTTCCAAAGCTAATCTCAAAGTTGCTCTGCGAAAATATTTTCAATGAAAATAAAATTAGTGGAAGTAGTAATCGAAGTGCTTTTTTCATTGGTTTCTGTTTGTTTAAATAGATATATGTTAAACTCAGGTCAAAGATGCAGTATCAATAGTATTTTAGGGTTGATAAATTTGAAAGCTATCAACAGGTCGAGTTAATAACCAACCTGTTGAAAAGCGATTATGATAAAAATCAGTTTTTTAGAAACCGATAAATTTCGACATTTTTATTTTTGTTAGTGTTCGAATAGATTTTCAGGTAGTAGACACCATTAGCCAAGCCTGAAGCGTCAATTTTTTGTTCGCTTTTGTATTCTGAAATTGTTTTTCCGAAAATATCGCAGAGGACAACTAATTCCGGAAGCGGCCCTTCAATTACAATGTATTTAGTAACAGGATTCGGATAGAAAGTATATTGTTTAAATGCAATTTCTGAAATTCCGATGGAAGAATTTACAATTAAATTTACAGTAGTGCTTGTATCAGTGCAGACAAAGCTGTCAATTACAAAACATCTGAACTGATTTCCATCCATAGATAAAGGAGCCCCCGTAATCCAAAGTGTGTCAGAGTTTGTTCCTGAAAATATTCCTCCATCGTGAATATCTACAAATGTTCCCAAGCTATCAGTTTGCCATTGAATGGTAAATGGATTAGATGAAGTTGTAATTGTAAAAATTGCATTCAGGTTTTCGTAAATTGTAGTGTCCGTTGGTTGTGAAACAATGATAGGAGTACAGTTCAGAGTGTCTCCGTTTCCATTTGTTTTAAGAACATAAACATCAGATTGAACAAAAGTTGAATCTGTTGTTGATCCGCAAATAATCATACCTCCATCTGCTGTTGCTTCAATTGATTTTGCATTGGCAGTGAATAAACCGTAAAAGAATTTTGTCCAGAGCGAGTCGCCAATGGGACTAAGTTTAGTAATGAGTAGGTTAATTCTCAAAAGTAATGTGTCATATGAGTAACCTGTAATAATAAATCCGGAATCAGGAGTTTGAGTAATGTCGCCTACCGAATAGGTATACGAACCTCCAAAGACCTTTGACCATAGTGTGTCACCATTTGCATCCAATCGAAGTATTTTTGAGCTTTCACTTTCAAATGTGACCAGGCTTTCTCGTATGCCGGCAATAATAAATCCACCATCGCTTGTTTTATTTATCGCTTGTGCATAGTCATGATAGGAAGAATCTTCGTACGTTTTTGTCCAAAGGCTATCTCCCTGCGAATTTGTTTTGAGACAAATCAAATCATAATCACCAACACCGGTTAAATTATTTTCAAAATCACCGAAAGCAAGATACCCGCTATCCTGTGTTTGAACAATTCCTTTCGCGCCGGTCCATGCTGCCATAGGGAAAGATCTCGTCCATGAAGTGTCGCCGGTTGCATTTGTTTTTATCATGTAAATGTGCGCAATTCCTGCTCCTGAGCTACTCTCTTGACCGGCAAGAATGAAACCGCCATCAAAAGTAGTTTGCATGGAATTACAGTAATCAAAATTGCTCCCGCCAAAAGTTTTCGTCCAAAGTGTGTCGCCATTTCCATTAACTTTTATTAGGTAAACATCAGAATTTCCATTTCCATAACTTGAAGTTGTACCCGCAATAATAAATCCGGAGTCACTTGTTTGGAGGATAGCACTACCCACGTCATCCAGATTTCCACCAACCGATTTGGTCCAGAGAACAGTCCCGTCAATATCAAGTAAAGCTAAATAGACATTGTTAATCCCTGAAGAGTCTGTTGAGCCGGTTACAATGTACTTTCCATCGAATGTTTGATGTATGGAATATCCAACATCTGAACTTGAAGTTCCAAAACTGATCTCAAAGTTGCTTTGCGAAAAGGCTTTTGATGAAAATAGAATAAGGAATAACAATAAATTGAATGCGTTTTTCATTTGATATTAGACTTCGGATCAAATCTCTAACGCAACATTTTGCTAAATTAAATAATTATTCGGTT
>CAYHCU010000248.1:0-4604 GCA_964355035.1 uncultured Flavobacteriales bacterium
AAAAGATATGAACAAGTTTTTCCATGAAAATAGCTTATTCTTTCAAGCGAAAAGTGGGCGATTTTATTGTAAATCAGACTTTAAAAGAGAAGGCCGAGAACTGGCAATTGGTTTAGAAAGAACTTGACTTGTAAATACCCGCTTAAAGTAGGTTCTTTTTTAGACTTTGATTGATTACATTTGCTGAAACCCTGTAAAAACAACATCAATGAAATATTATGCATCGCTACTTCTTTTAGTAGCAGTTCTTTTTTTAGCCGGAAATTGCAAAGCGCAAAACACTAAACATGTAATTACGTCCGCAAAAGTTGTTTATGATGTTACTCTGGTATCATCAGAAAATGCAGCCGCGGAATCGGTTGGACTTGAAGATCCTATTGAATATACGCTTTATTTTAAAAAAGCAATGTCAAGGGTAGAAATGAATTCCGGCGAAAATAAAATATCGATTATCTCTGATAATTTATCTAACAAAGGAACAATGCTGATGGATATGAATGGAATGAAAATGGCAATGAAAATGGATAGCTTAAGCCCGGTGAAAAAAAATGGGCAAACAGTTAAACCGGCAGTCGTAATCACTCGTGAGTCAAAATTAATTGCAGGTTATTTATGTTATAAAGCAAATGTAACCTCCGTTACAAAATCCGGAACAAAGAGTTATGTCGTTTGGTTCAATAGTGAATTAAAAGGAAATTATAGTTATGATACGAAAGTTGAAGGTATAAACGGACTGATGATGGAATTTGAATCTAAATCCGAAGGAAAGGTATATAAAATGACAGCAAAAAGTGTTGACACGAATGACATTTTAGCTGACGACCTTTTTGTTATTCCTAGTGATTATAAAATCGTCGACAAATCAGGTTTTAAAAGCGGAATGTCCAAATAAAAAACTATTCACTTACCACTTACCACTTACCACTTACTACTTACTACTTACCACTTACCACTTACCATTTAATAAGAATGCTGACTTCCTTAAATGTAAAGAACTACGCTTTAATTGACGAATTGCATTTGCAATTCGGAAACAAATTAAATATTATCACCGGAGAAACAGGTGCAGGGAAATCTATTTTATTGGGAGCATTAGGGTTATTGTTAGGACAAAGAGCTGATTCGTCTGCATTGCTTGATAAAACTTCTAAATGTGTTGTTGAAGGAGAATTCGATTCGAAGAACCAATTTATTGATGAATTTTTTAGTTCAAATGAGCTAGACAGTGAATCAAAAATAATTATCAGGCGAGAAATCTCGAAAGAAGGGAAATCAAGAGCTTTTATTAATGACACACCGGTTAGCATTTCTCAACTCAAAGAGCTTGGGAGTTTATTGGTCGATATCCACTCACAGCATGAAACTCTTTTATTGAATAAATCAGGCTTTCAATTGTCGGTAGTCGATTCTTTTGCGAATACAAATATCGACTTGACTGAATATCAGTTACAATTTTTAGCATATAAGAAACTACTAGCACAGATCACTGAGCTTAAAGCTGAAGAGGACAAATCAAAATCTGAACAAGACTACATTACTTTCCAATTTAATGAACTCTCTGAAGCTGGTCTGGAAACTTCTGAGAGTCGTGAGCAATTAGAAACAGAACTTAAATCATTGTCTCATGCCGAAGAAATTTGCTCCGGATTGTCAAAACTGGATGATGCTATTTCAAACTCGGAAAATAATCTTCTTGGTTCTGTTTCTTCAGCAATGCAAATTGTGCAATCATTAAGTAAATATAATTCAAAATTAGAAAGTGTTTCCGAACGATTAAAGTCTATACAAATAGAGTTGAAAGACATTGCTCAGGAAAGTGCAAATATTTCGGAAGAAATATCTTTAAACCCTGCAAGACTTGAGTTTATTAATGATCGTCTGAATGTACTAAATAGATTAGAGCAAAAGCACCGACTTAATTCCACCGAAGCGCTCATTACTCTGAAAAATGAATTGGAATTAAAGTTAGACAACATCAATTCGCTCGATGAAAAAATAGCTGAATTAGAAAAAACAAAACTAAATTTACTCGTAAAACTACTGGAGAAAGCAGAAAAAATTTCTGCATCAAGAGCTAAAGCAATACCGGGAATTGAAACAAAAGTTAAAAAACTACTTGCTGAATTAGGTATGCCCAATGCTATTTTAAAAATTGAGCAAACCATTTTAAATGAACAGGAAATAAATTTAACCGGAAAAGATTCGATACACTTTTTATTTTCAGCAAATAAAGGTGTCGCTTATTCTGAAATCAGTAAAGTTGCTTCGGGAGGCGAATTAAGTCGTTTGATGCTTTGTTTGAAAGCGATCGTCGCTAAACTTATTGATTTACCTACAGTGGTATTTGATGAAATTGATACAGGTGTAAGTGGAGAGACTGCTTACAAAATCGGAAAGGTAATGAATGACTTATCTAATTCATTACAGTTATTGGCGATAACACATTTACCACAAATAGCTAGTCGTGGCGATGTACATTTCTTTGTCTATAAGGAAGTGATTGGCAAGAGAACATTTACAAAAGTATCAAAACTTAAATCAGAAGAACGAATTGTTGAAGTTGCAAGGATGTTAAGCGGAGATAAACCTACTGCCATTGCTATGCAAAATGCAAAAGAACTACTTGGTTCCCTTTAACTAGATGTAAATTGAGGACGACTTTTAAAAACAGAAAGCAGTGTTGAAATCCAAACCTGTTGTCAAGCTACTTGGAATCCGAAATATGCTGACAATGAAGCAATTATAAATTCGCCCACAGTTTTTATAAATATTTGAAAGAATTAATTTTAACTATATTTGTCACAAATCAAAAATTATGTCAAACAATCTTTTAAAAGGCAAACGGGGAATAATAAGTGGAGCATTAGACTCTAACTCAATTGCCTGGAAAGTTGCACAACGTTGTCATCAGGAAGGAGCACAGATTGTACTTACGAATGCGCCGATTGCAATGAGAATGGGCGAGATTAAAAAGCTTGCAGAAGAAACGAATTCTGAAATTATTCCTGCTGATGCAACCTCCGTAGAAGACATTACCAATCTCTTTTCGAAATCAATGGAAATTATGGGAGGGAAAGTTGATTTTGTTTTGCACTCAATTGGAATGTCAGTGAACATTCGTAAAGACATAGCCTATACAGAAAGCAATTATGAATATTTTGCAAAAGGTATCGATGTTTCCGCCTTGTCTTTGCACAAGATGTTAAGTGTAGCCATGAAAATGGATGCCATTAATGAATGGGGAAGTGTAGTCGCTTTATCTTATATTGCTGCTCAAAGAACCTATCCTTTCTATACAGATATGGCAGATATAAAAGCTATGCTTGAATCAATTTCTCGTAGTTTCGGTTATCATTATGGAAAATTCAGAAAAGTTCGAGTAAATACAATTTCTCAATCGCCAACAAAAACAACGGCTGGTTCCGGCGTAAAGGGGTTTGATGAATTTTGTAATTTCGCTGATCTTGCCTCACCATTAGGAAATGCTAGTGCAGATTCTTGCGCTGATTATTGTGTTTCATTGTTCAGCGATTTAACAAAAATGGTGACCATGCAAAACCTTTATCACGATGGTGGTTACGCAACAACTGGTGTCACTTTTGAAGTGATGGAGAAGTTTACTGCGGGATACAATAAGTAGTAAGTCAAAAGTTATAAGTCAAAAGTTATAAGTCAAAAGTTATAAAACATTAAAACCAAAACCTTCTTAAGCAAAAAAAGTCAAAAGTTAGACTTTCTAACTTTTGACTTTTAACCTTTGACTTCGAAAGAACTATTCTTCTTTTTTCTTCCTCGAAGATCCTGATTTAGCAGGTGGAGGAGTAGTTGAAGCGTTTGCTTTAATGACATTAATTTTCAGTGCACCGGCTTCTTTATCAAAATTGACTTCAAGAATATCCCCTTCAACTAATTCAGCTTTGATAATTTCTTCTGCTAAAGGATCTTCCAGATATTTTTGAATAGCACGTTTTAGAGGACGCGCACCATAGTTGCTATCGAAACCGTGATCAGAAATAAAATCTTTGGCTTCATCAGACAATTGAATTTTATAACCCAGTTCTGTAATACGTTTGTATAAATGAACTAACTCAACATCAATGATTTTGTGAATATGTTCTTTTTCCAGAGAGTTAAACATAACCACATCGTCAATTCGATTCAGGAATTCGGGAGCAAATGCTTTCTTCAGAGCACTTTCAATTACTCCGCGAGAGTGATCATCTGCACCGGAAATCTTAGAACTTGTTGAGAAACCAACACCTTGTCCAAAGTCTTTCAACTGACGAGAGCCGATGTTCGAAGTCATGATAATGATTGTGTTTTTGAAATCCACTTTACGACCAAGACTATCTGTTAAAAGTCCTTCATCTAATACCTGTAAAAGCAAGTTGAATACGTCCGGATGAGCTTTTTCAATCTCGTCTAACAATACAACTGAATATGGTTTACGACGAACTTTTTCTGTTAATTGTCCACCTTCTTCATAACCAACATCTCCCGGAGGCGCTCCAATCAAACGAGTGATGGCAAATTTTTCCATATACTCACTCATATCAATGCGGATTAAAGCATCATCGGAGTCAAGTAAATATCTTGCAATAACG
>CAYHCU010000249.1:0-4601 GCA_964355035.1 uncultured Flavobacteriales bacterium
AGGACATTCATGTAAAAAGCGCAAAGCAACATCGAATGTAGCACCGCCCCATACTTCCATAGAAAACAATTCCGGGTGATGATGAGCAAAACTTTCAGCAACTTTTAAAATGTCTTGTGTACGTACTCGTGTAGCCAACAATGATTGATGGGCATCACGAAATGTAGTATCCGTAAACATAACTTGTTTCTGATCTTTCAACCATTTTGCTAATTTTTCAGGCCCAAGTGTGTCTAATAGTTGCTTTGATCCTGATGGAATTTTTTCAATTTTATTGTAATCAGGAACATTAGGATGATGAAAAACTTTTGAGTGATCAATTTTTATTACATCAGGATTTCCATTCACCATAACGTCCGCCATGTAACGTAGAATTTTTGTTCCTCGATCCTGCCGAACTTCAAATTGAAAAAGCTCGGGATATTTCTCTATGAAACGAACCGTAACTTGCCCACTTTCAAATTCAGAATGATTTAATACGTTTTCTAAAAACAAAATATTTGTTTTTACTCCGCGAATCCTGAATTCCCGCAAAGCACGCAAAAGTCTTAGTCGGGCACCTTTTAGTGTTCGACCTTTTGCTGTGATTTTTACCAGCATAGAATCAAAAAATGGCGACACTTTTACACCTTGATAGGAGCTTCCTTCATCAAGTCGAATACCATAACCTCCTGCATGACGATAGGCAATGATGGTTCCGTAATCCGGCTTAAAATCATTTTGCGGATCTTCTGTTGTTATTCTGCATTGAATAGCAACTCCGGTAAATGTTAAGTTTTCCTGATGGGGAATTTCAATAGGTTTGTCGTGAAGTGAATTTCCGTCTGCAATCAAAATCTGACTTCTCACCAAATCAATTCCTGTTATCTCTTCTGTAACGGTATGCTCAACTTGTATCCTCGGATTTACTTCAATGAAGAAAATATTTTCATCTTTGTCAACGAGAAACTCCACTGTCCCGGCATTATTGTAGCCAACAGTTTTAGCAATATTCAGAGCATAATTATAAAGTTTGTCTTTTGCTGTTTGTGATAATGATGGGGCAGGAGCTATTTCAATAACTTTTTGAAATCGGCGTTGAACGCTACAATCACGTTCAAAAAGGTGAACGATATTGCCAAAATTATCTCCAAGAATCTGTACTTCTATATGTTTTGGATCATCGACATATTTTTCAATGAACATCGTGTCATCCCCAAAAGCATTGCCTGCTTCACGTTGTGCTTCTGCAAAAGATTTTTCTAAATTTTCTATATCATGGATAACACGCATACCACGACCTCCACCACCAGCGCTTGCTTTTAAAATTACAGGCAAGCCAATTCTTTTTGCTTCTTGCAAAGCAATAGCTGAAGAAGTGAGTTTGATTTTATTGTCTTCAATCACAGGAACATTGCATGAACGGGCAACGAGTTTGGATTTTACTTTGTCACCCAATTGTTCCATGACTTCAGGAGATGGACCAACAAAAATAATTCCTTCTTCACGGCATCGAATAGCAAAGCGAACGTTCTCTGACAAGAAACCATAACCGGGATGAATTGCTTGAATTTTATTCTGTTTTGCAACCAAAATGATTTCTTCAATATCCAGATAGGGTTTTAATGGTTCGTTATCATTTCCGATCTGATAGGCTTCATCAGCTTTAAAACGGTGCAAAGAATATCTGTCTTCGTAGGTAAAAATTGCAACAGTGCGAATACCTAATTCAGATGCAGCACGAAGTACCCGAATAGCGATTTCGCCACGATTGGCGACAAGAATCTTACGAATCTTTTCCATTTTAGAATGTGTGTGGTTTATTACTGTCTTATCAATACGAAAATCGTTAGACAGTGTTACCTAAAATTGCGTTTTTCGTGGTTCGAAAAACGATTCGCGAATTACGAATCTGTCCTTTGACCCATCAGTGTCCGGGGGAAATAAAACAATCCTTATCGCTTCCATTATTTGCTGAACGTATTTTAAACCCATTGCTTTCTTTTTACCTTTTTTGCTTGCCTAAAAAAGTAACCGAAAAAAGGCCCCACCTGCACCAACCGCATTCTATCCCTTTGAATTAGCGGTTTTGCCTTGATTCATTTAACGAATGCGGTTCGCGTCCCATTGGGAGACTCCCCACACAACAAACTGCTGCTTTTCAATTGGGGAATAAACGTTTCAAGAAACTACGATTCCAATTATTTTATGGCCTGATATTTTGAAAAATATTCTTTGCTTTAAATTGGATTTGAATTTCAAGCTTTTATTCTATTCTGAAATTTGACCGGACAGTATTGCCTCTGACCTTTGCCATCTAACCTTTGACCTTTTTACTTCCCACTCACCATCAACAGCTTCAACGCTTCGGCTGCCGTCTCAACCGGCAATTTACAGGTTTTGTTTTCACACACATAAATAAAAGTTTTATTCGCAATAAATCGATTCGATAAAATTGGCAATTCACTGCTGTCGTTTACACTTCCGGCAAGGAGAATATTTGGCAAATAGTGAGAAGCAATTTTTTTGCGTGTTGCTTCAGCGTCTTTTCCTGTGATTACCGTCTGCTTGAAAGGTGAGGTGAAATTCATCAGTAAATTCGCCCAGTTACTATAGGCGGATCCCCATTTCGGTATGTCGTTTGAAATCATTGCCATCATAGATGTTGAAATATCGGTGTATTTTCTTTCGTCGAAATATTCACCTAAAATAAACAGAACATTTGCCATCTCAGAATTGGAGGAAGGAATTACATTATCTGAAACTTCTTTTGTTCTGCTGATTAATGAGTGGTCGAGATTTGATGTAAACCAAAACATTCCATTTTCGCGGTCGTAAAATTGTTCCATTGCTGATTCTGTTAGTTGCTTTGCAGCAATGAGACGACTTTCGTCAAATGTTACTCTGTAAAGTGAGATTAAAGCAGAAGCAGTGAAAGCGTAATCTTCAAGGTATCCTGTTTTCAATTTCCCTTTTTGACTTTCAACATGTAAAAGATTTCCAGCCGGACTAAAAGCATTTTTATAAATGTTGTTCATGCATTTTTGTGCTTCGTTCAGATAATTACTATCGCCTAATGCTGCGTAGGCATCACACAGCCCACTTACCATTAAGGAATTCCAGGATGTAATTACTTTTTGATCTAATCCCGGGCGAATACGATGATTGCGTATGGATAATAATTTCGTTTTTACATTGGAGATATAGCTTTCAAATTCTCCGGTTGTCAATTCATATTTTTTTGCCAGAAAATGATTGTCTATATAGCGAAGTGGAATATAATTTTCATGTTCCCAATATCCCTTTTCATTGATGTTAAAGTAATCAAAAACAAGTTCTCTTTCTTTATTGTTTTTTATTGGCTCAAGTTTTATCGTAGAAAGTTCTGTTTTTGTCCAGACATAAAACTTTCCTTCTTCGCCTTCTGAGTCTGCATCAATAGCAGAAAAATAATTTCCTGAACCATCAGACATTTCACTTTTTAAAAAATGTGTGATTTCAATAATGATTTGTTTGTAAAGCGGATCTTTGTTTACCTGATATGCTTTCGAATATAGACTAAGCAATTGAGCATTGTCATAAAGCATTTTTTCGAAATGAGGAATTTTCCATGCGCTGTCGGTTGAGTAACGGGCAAAACCACCACCAATTTGATCATAGATTCCACCATAAGCCATTTTTTTTAATGTCAGATTTACATGGTCTACTAATTCCTGATCTTTATTTTCTAATGCATAACGAAGCAGGAAAGAGTAATTATTCGGTAAAGGAAATTTCGGTGAACGAGTTGGGCCACCATCAACATTGTCAAGTTGTTTTTTCCATTGAACAACAGTTGTTTTTAGCACATCATCTTTGAAGGAAGTTTGCGAAACGGTAGAAGTTGAAAATTCAGGTTGATGAATGCCTTGTGTTAATTCATCAGCATATTTATAAGCTTGTGCCGGATTCTCATGATAAAATTGCGCGAGCCGCGTGAGTAAATCTTTCCAGGTAGAATTCTGAAAATAAGTTCCGCCGTAAATAGGTTTTCCGTCGGGAAGGGTAAAACAATTCAATGGCCAGCCACCACTTCCTGTCATTAACTGAACTGCTTTCATATAAATCTGATCAATGTCCGGTCGCTCTTCACGATCAACTTTTATGCATATGAAATTGTCATTCATTATTTTCGCAGTTGCAGAATCAACGAAAGACTCTTTTTCCATTACATGACACCAGTGACACGATGAATAACCAATAGAAATTAGGACAAGTTTGTTTTCACGTTTTGCTCTGTCCCAAATCTCTGTCGACCATGGATTCCAGTCAACCGGATTATTGGCATGCTGCTGCAAATACAAGCTCTTTTCACCTAAAAGGTGATTGGTATGACCCAAATGAGAAGATGGTTGTTTCATAGACCTGCAAGTTACCAGTAAAAGGGTCATTTGCAGAAATAGCTGAATTCTAAATATTGACAATTTGCGTAGATTTTAGTTCGATAGCCTTTTCCTTTAAATTTCGATGAATTGGAGGTTCTGGGAACCCTTAAATTCCTCCAATTTCCCATTATTTAATATTAGTGAAACATAATTAGAACATTGCATAAAACTTATTCATATTTCGATTTTGATAATTGT
>CAYHCU010000250.1:0-4589 GCA_964355035.1 uncultured Flavobacteriales bacterium
AAGCTTGGAAAGATTCAGGTAGAAAGGTTGTGGCAATGGAATCAATTTCTGTTGACATCTTTGCTAAATTAAATTCTAATGCATCAATAAATATTCTTGATGTAAGAAAGCAAAGTGAGTATGATAGTCAGCATATTTTAGGGTCCCTTAATGTGCCTTTAGATTTCATCAACGACAGCATGGCAAAAATAGAAAAACATAAAACATATTATGTTCATTGTGCGGGTGGCTATCGTTCTGTTATCTTTATTTCAATATTAAACGCCAGAGGGTTTATGAATTTGATTAATGTTGAAGGAGGAATGAATGCAATTAAACTAAGCGGCAGGTTTGACTTGACCGAATATGTTTGCCCTACAACAATGTTGTAAAAAATTAGTGAAAGTGTGTGTTTTAAGTAGAGAGTAAAGAATAATAGATTCAAAGAACAATCCTGCAAATTCAAGTATTGTTCTCTTTTATTCTTTACTCTTGCTTTTTTTATGAATTGTAAGAAAAGGAGGAAGTATTCTCTTTAATCGTTTTTAATTTGATTTTCAAATTGATTTATACTTTACTCACTTATTTTTCATGGAATATTACAAGTAAGGTTTTAGTAAAGATTCCTTTCTATTGGTAGGTGTGTCCACTAACAAGCAAAGAGAATATTACGTAATAGGAACAAATTAAAATCTACTAAAAATGAACAATGTGTGTGTAAAATTTTTACTTAACTTTAGATTCACAACACTGATGCTGTTGTGTTTGATTTCTCTAAAGTCGATAGGGCAAGGATTTGATCCATGTGGACCTGATGGTCCCGGATGTTCTTCTGGTCCTTCCGTTTCGGTGTTTAGTCCGAATGATACTTTTAATATGAGTCAACCTGCTCAATTTATTGTAGGTTCGATGGACATAAATCAACTCGTCGATACTACATTCTTTCAGAGTGTAACCATGACAGTTGTTTCTGGTCCCGGCAGTGTAACAGCTCCTTTGACATCAAATTTTAACAAAGGAATTGCCATGTTTCCCGGAGTTACTGTAACAGTTCCCGGCAATTATTCATTTGAATTTGCTTCTGCAGGTTTAGTTTCCTATACAAGTATTAAATTATTTGATACAATAAGCAATGGTGGAGGTGGCCATGGAGGTCCGAATTGTTTTGGAGCGGGACCGACAGTTGCTATGTTGTTTATGAATATGCCTGGTAATTTAAATGTAAATGCTCCATTCAATATTCAGGTTGCTACCGTTAATGGTTCAGGTTGTTTTGATACTACATTTTCAAATTCAGTTACGTTATCCAAATTAAATGGTCCCGGAAATATTGTTGGTAATTTATCTTCCTTTGCAAATCATGGGAATGCAATATTCAACAATTTGCAATTCGATCAACCTGGAAATTATCAATTGCTTGCATCTTCAACCGGATTTGCTTCAGATACTTCCTTTATGATAAATGTGAATAGCGGCGGAGGTGGCGGCAGTGGTTGCCCTCCAACAAGTTCTTCAGGAACAAGAACTAATATGGGACTCTATGGAGGGTCGAGTTTAGATCTATCATGGAATTACACAAATAAAAGATTATTCGCAGCGATTTCTTCTCCTGCTTCCTTATTTTATACTGACGATACTTGCAAAACATGGCATCGTGCTTTTCCTGATGATTCATTGGAGTATGGTTGCGGACGAGGATGGGGCGGAAGAGCCATGCGCGTACTTTCTAATATGAACAATTGGATTGCTGTTCAAACTTCTCAAGAAGCAGGAACATTGAATGCTTTAGTGATTAGTTATGATGGAGGAACTTCTTGGACTACTGCCATGGACGGTTATATGATGAACCATGCAGGAATGAATTCTCAGAATGTAACCGGAATGGGATTGTCAGATTATTATATGTATTGCCTGATGGGCAAATACGTTATCAGGATTCATGATGGCGCACCGATTACCGGCTCCGATATATTAAATATTACAACAGAACTTTCAGGGATTAATACAAACTCAACTGTGAAATCAATTGCTGTTGCAAATAGTTCTTCAGGCTATCCAATCTATATGGTTGTTGATACAACCGGTCAGATGTTTGGTTCTACTGGAACTGTATATAAGAAAACATCGAGTGGTGCAGCACCTGTAAGAGTGTTATTTGCTTCTTCAAGTATTTCAAGTGTGTTTACTCATCCCGGACAAGTAACAGGAGATACTGTTTTTGCAGTCGCTCAAACAATGGGTGGTTCTACATTATACCGATCTTTAGATGGAGGAACAAATTGGAGTATTGTTACTACGCCTCCCGGAAATTTCATGATGAGCGATGTTGATTATTCGCCTGATTGGATTTCTTCTATGCCACTATCGAATGGGTTAGCATTAATTATTCCGGGTGCAGCAGCATCTTATGATTTGGGTGATACATGGACAGCTATTAGTTTGCAAAATAACGGAGGAGCCATTCATCCAAATGATATTTCAATGGTCGTTGGCACGCGTGGTCGAGGAGTTGTTGTAAGTACAAGTGGTATTGCAGGTCCGTATGAGTACGTTAATAATTACGGTTTGGAAGCAGTAATGATTAAAAAAATTGCACGTACTCCTTCAAAAGGAATCTTCTATCTTGCCACAAGACCAGGCTTAGCATACACTACTGGATATTCTGATGCTGCTGATGCCGTTTTTGATAAATGGAATTCACCGTATGGTCAGTTTCCAATTACAGCTGTCGGTGATGATGCCGGAGTTTCAGCAGTAGCCATTGATCAGTCAGATAGTTTACATGTTATTGCCGGTTATTCAAATGGATTTTCGAAAACAACAACAGGCGTCTCCGGTTTTAGTAATATAAATCCGATTGGATGGAATTCAACCAATGGCGATCCTGCAGTCAACGATATCTTATTTGTGAATTCTTCTATTGCCTTAGCTGTAACCGGTGGTGACAATAATGGAGCAAGTGGAAAAGGAAATATTTGGAGAACTACAGATGGCGGTTCAACATGGAGCATTGTGAGTCCTGTAGGATTTTCTTGCGGTAATTCAATTGCCAAAGGAACATTAGGTGCTTTAACTGTAATTTATATAGGAACCGGTTTGTCCGGCAGCATGTCTGATCCAGGGAAATTGTGGAAATCAACAGACGATGGATCAACTTGGACACAAGTAAATTTCGGACCGACAGCTACAAACAATCCGGGAATAAATAATTTGCCAATTTATGATGTTGCTGTAGATCCACGTGGTACTGATACATTGTATCTTGCTTGTGGCTCAAACACTGATTACGCTTTCGTGAAATCTTTTGATGGCGGTGCATCATACATTACCATCAATGCAAATGGGGAAGGAGCATTTACATCCGTTTGTATTAACCAGACTTATCCGGATAGCGTGTACACAGCCATTCGTCGCGACATACTTGTTTATGATGCAACAACAGACTCTGTAATGTATATTTATCGTGGTTTACCGGGGGAATTAGTTCCTGATCTTGCTTTTGGTTCTGTACTTGCAGGAACTTCAATGGGATTTTTTAGAGTGAGTGCTGAGCCAATAGTAATTACAGCAATAGAAGGAGTAAGTACTCGTTCACTTGCAAATGATTTGGTCGTTTATCCAAACCCTGTACACGATGAAGCAGTGCTGTATTTTACGACCGAAAAAACAACTAAAATTGATATTCTCGTTTATGATCTTTTAGGCCATGAAGTTATTCATAAAATAATTTCAAATCGGGAAAAGGGCGAACAAAAAGTGAAACTGGAAACAGGTAATTTGCCTGCAGGAACTTATTATGTTCGAGTTAACAAAGACAATGGCAGAGTGTCAAAGGTCTTCGTTAGGATCAACTAAATTATTTTTAGATACTATTTATAAAAGCGTCTCTCAAAAGGAGGCGCTTTTTTTTTAAAATCCTTTACCAGGATGACGGATGCATTGCTTGAGAAGGGATGAGAGAAAGCAAACCGCAAACAGATGCTTGCAGCATTTCCCTTCAGTAAGGAGACTTTATGCTCTGTAAAAAACAAGTTGTGGATTCATTTTCTTGATTAACTCTAACTTTTTGGCACGGGTTAGGGTTTTAATTTCTTTTTCTCTTTTTATTGCATCCTTTGGGTTAGCAAAAGTTTCAAAGTAGACAAGTTTGTAACAAAAGTACTTTCCACAAAAACTAGAGGGAGAGCCTTTTTCCTTTTCGTGTTCCCGAACCCTTCTTTTTATATCATTTGTGACACCAGTGTAAAACACATTTTTACCCGGATTTGTTAATATGTAAACATACATCATTTTGCAAAACTCCCAATCTATTTCTATTTCTACAACCAATTAAAGCGGGAACATTTAGTAAGTGAAATTTTCTGAAAGAATCCTGTAGGTTTTCTTACTCCCTCCTCCTTAGGAGTCGAGACAATCGTCATCCTGTTAAGGACCTTTTAGGTCTCTTTGTACGACCGATTGATCGTGGGAGTTTTGTAAAAGATTGTTTCTTAGGCGAAAAGGAAACTTAGAAGAATATCTTGTAGTTGAATAAGTACCTTTCTTATAATTAAGTTATGCAAAAAAATATCAAATAAGTAAACTAACAGATAGTTGAGCAGCAGAAAAAA
>CAYHCU010000251.1:0-4585 GCA_964355035.1 uncultured Flavobacteriales bacterium
TGATCAGATCTTGTAAGTAAAGTGGTTCATCCTCATCATTCCTGCGATAAGCAAACTGATCATCAAGAAGCACCGGACGCTTTTTGCGATAGTTGTCAATAATTTTGTTTCGTGCTACTCTGAATAACCAAGCCGCCATTTTCTCAATAGGTTGCATCATACGATATGATTGCGTTAACTCAATCATGACATCCTGAAAAATGTCTTCCGCTTCTTCCTGTTCACGAACTCTGTTACGGATGAAGTCGAAAAGCCTTTTTCCATTATCTTGTATAACTTCCCCGAGAGAGTCATTCTGGCTTTTGGTCATTTCAAGTGCGGTGTTCCTCAGTTCTTGCATACTGAGTCATTAGACGACTGTTATTATAGGATATTTTATCGAATGAAAAATTCTCCATCATTATTATTCCTATTACCTTCGCAAAATAAAGAATTCTAAAATGATTTTAGCTGAAATAATCACCATTGGTGACGAATTACTCATCGGGCAGGTAGTGGACACCAATAGCGCTTGGATGGGTCAGAAATTGAATGAAATAGGAATCAAAGTCAAACAAATTACTTCAATTAGTGATGATAAAACCCACATTCTAACCACCTTGGCAGAAGCACAAGAGAGAGCTGACATAATTTTAATCACCGGTGGTTTAGGTCCAACAAAAGACGATATTACTAAGAAAACACTTTGCGAATATTTTCAAACTGAATTAATCTTTAACGAACCTTCCTTCAAAATCATTGAAGAAATTTTTCAAGCCAGAGGTAGAGTTGTTTCTGAAACCAATCGCTTACAAGCATTCGTTCCCGCAAATTGTACAGTACTCCTAAATAAAAACGGAACCGCTCCCGGAATGTGGTTTGAAAAAAACGAAACAATTTTTATATCGATGCCGGGTGTTCCAACCGAAATGAAAAGTCTGATGGAAACAGAAGTGATTCCTAAACTTACAACCAGGTATAAGATGGCACCTATCGTTCATAAAACTATTCTTACTCAAGGTATCGGAGAATCATTCCTTTCTGATTTGATAGAAAAGTGGGAGCTCGCCTTACCTGAATACATGAAATTAGCTTATTTACCTTCAGCCGGAACTGTGCGTTTGAGAATTACCGCTTCAGGGAAAAATGAAAGTCAACTTAGAAATGAAGTAGAAGAACAAGCTGATAGCTTAAAAAGTTTAATTTCTGACCACATTTATGGATATGAGGATGAACAACTGGAAGAAATTGTAGGCAAACTTTTAATCGAAAAAGGCCAAACTTTGGGAACTGCAGAAAGCTGCACAGGTGGATTTATAGCTCATAAAATTACTTCGATTGCAGGAAGTTCAAATTATTATCTCGGCTCGATAGTTCCCTATTCAAATGACTTAAAAACCGGGCTGATAATGGTCAATCCTGAGCTTATTAAATTGCATGGTGCAGTAAGTAGTGAAGTTGTCTCTGAATTAGCCGAACGTGCCCGAAAATTGCTAAAAACTGATTATTGTATTGCCACTTCCGGAATTGCAGGACCAACCGGTGGCACAAAAGAAAAACCGATTGGAACAGTTTGGATTGCTATTTCAAGTGAAAAAAGTGTCAAAACATGGAAAGTTCAACTGGGATCTAATAGACTGAGAATCATTAAAGAAACTGCTTTACATGCGCTCAATGGGCTACGAAAAGAGCTTTTAAGAGAAGAATGAACAATTTGGTGTGTAGAAAAGGTTGAAAAAGTATTGCAGATTAATAAAAAAAGCTATCTTTGCGCCTCTTAAAAATCGACTGAAATGGCACGTATTTGTGATTTAACTGGTAAAAAAGCAATGACAGGAAACAATGTTTCCTTCTCAAATAAGAAGACTAGACGCAAGTTTAATCCGAATTTGCATACTAAGAAATTCTTTGTCCCCGAACTAGGTGAGTGGATCACTTTGAAAGTTTCTACTTCTGCATTGCGCACAATAGATAAATTAGGCATCAGCGGTGCCATTGAAAAAGCTATTCGTAAAGGAACAATTTAATTCCTTCTATAATATTATTTAGCCGGTTCAATACCGGCTTTTTTTTTGACTAATTTTAATGTGAATTAAAGAGATACGAAATTGCTTCAGGATAATTGGTACTTTGAACTTCTTCTTGATAAAAAATTGTATTTGAAAAATCAACTGGAGCCATGACAACAAAAAGTGTAATTTATTTTTTTGCTATCCTCTTGACTTCTTCGTCACTTCTTGCACAGGATTTTAATTATTATCGCTATGAAAAAGATTTTATTTCTTCTGCTTTTCATCAAAATAGGAGGGAGGAAGTAAGAAAAAAAATGCCGGAGAATTCTGTTGCTGTCCTATTTGCAAATCCGACACGAAACAGAACCAACGATATTGATTACGATTACCATCAAGACCCCAATTTTTACTATCTCACAGGTTTCAATGAACCCAATTCAGTTCTGCTGATTTACAAAAACAATATTACTATTGACGACAAACAAGTAAATGAAATTCTATTTGTTCCGGTTCGCGAAAAATCGGATGAAATCTGGAATGGCAGGAGGGCTGGAATTAATGGAGCAAAGATAATCTCCGGAGTAAAAGCTGTTTTCTATGCTGAAGATTTCATTAAAAGAAATAGCCTTTTTGCCGACACTTCATTGGATATTCTGCATTTAAAAATGCACAAAGGAATTGTAAATGATAAGAATGATGGCTGTGATCTTTTTGAATCGGATGAATACTTCCGTACCCTAATAAATCGAAATACATCCAAAGGAGATTCATTCAAACTAAACAAAATACTTCAGGAATTACGAGAAGTTAAAACAGAGGAAGAAATTATTCTTATGAAGAGAAGCATTTCTATGACTTGTAAAGGCTTTTCAGCCATGATGTCAAAAATAAAACCCGGAATGACTGAATATCAGGTTCAGGCTGAAGGAGAATATGTATTTAAAAAATTTGGAGCGGAGACACAAGGATATTCAAGTATTTGTGGTGGAGGCGAAAATTCTTGTATTCTTCATTATTCAAACAACAGACGCACCTTAAATGATTCAGATCTGATTTTATTAGATATGGGGGCAGAGTATCATGGCTATTCATCTGATGTGAGCAGAACCATTCCTGTGAACGGGAAATTTACTGAAAATCAAAAACTGATTTACGAGCTTGTTCTCAAAGCTCAAACTGCCGGTATAAAAGCATGTGTAGTCGGGAACGAATTTTCATCCACACAAAAAGCTGCTTCTGAAGTTATTTCTGAGGGGCTTGTGAAATTGGGAATTATTAAAAGTCCGGATGAATTTAGTCGATATTTTATGCACGGCACCTCACATTATTTAGGATTAGATGTTCATGATTTAGGCACTCGTGGAGCATTCAAAAATGGGACAATCTTAACCGTTGAACCGGGAATTTATATTGAAGAAAACAGCCCTTGTGATTCGAAATGGTGGAATATTGGAATCAGAATTGAGGACGACATCCTCATCACCGATCTTGGGCCCATCAATTTATCGGAACAGGCCCCCCGAAAAGTGGAAGAAATCGAAAAAATTATAGGTCAAACTACACTTATCAACAAATAATTAGTGAAAAGAACATTAAAAACACTAAAAAGGCTTTTTTATTAGATATTAATATCTATATTTGCAGCCCTATAAATAATCCGTGAGCCTAAGCGGATTTATCAATTAAACAAGCAATTTTATCATGGCAAAGAAAGGTAGCAGAATCCAAGTGATTCTAGAATGTACAGAGCACAAAACCAGTGGAATGCCGGGTATGTCTCGTTACATTACAACAAAGAATAAAAAGAACACGACAGAACGTCTTGAGGTGAAGAAATACAATTCTATCCTAAAGAAAATGACTGTTCACAAAGAAATTAAATAATCTCTAATTAAATTAGTGCAAAAGAATTAAGCTATGGCAAAGAAAGTTGTCGCAACTCTTAAGAGTGGAAAAGGAAAAGAATTTTCTAAAGTGATTAAAATGGTGAAGACGGAATATGGTTCTTACAATTTCAAAGAAGAAATTGTTCACAATGATCACGTGAAAGATTTTCTAAAAAACAAATAATACGTTTGTATTACAAATATAACTGAGCTTCTTTCTCTCTGAAAGGAGCTTTTTTATTTATTTGAAATTTAAAAAAAAATCACCTATGGGCATATTCAGCTTCTTTTCGAAAGAGAAAAAAGAAAGTCTCGATAAAGGACTTGAAAAAACAAAAACAAGTTTATTTTCAAGAATAGCGAAAGCAGTCGTAGGTAAATCTACTGTTGATGCTGAAGTATTAGACAACCTTGAGGAAATACTTGTATCAGCTGATGTAGGTGTGAATACAACTTTGAAAATTATCAAACGACTTGAAGAAAGAGTAGCGAGAGACAAATTCGTTGGGACAGATGAATTAAACAAACTTTTAAAATCAGAAGTAACGGATTTGTTGAGTGAAAATAAATCAGAATCAGTTGATGAATTCACAACTCCTGCGGATAAAAAACCTTATATTATTTTAGTTGTAGGTGTAAACGGTGTTGGAAAAACTACCACTATCGGCAAATTAGCACATCAATTTAAAAAAGCAGGGAAAAATGTAA
>CAYHCU010000252.1:0-4564 GCA_964355035.1 uncultured Flavobacteriales bacterium
TAGCAGCAATTTAGTTTGCTGCTAAGTTTTTTCAACTAACTTTGGGACAACCTCATTTTCTTGTGTAAAAAGAACTCAATAAATATTTATTAATTTATTTTTTATTTCTATATTAAAGAAGCTAAAACCGACAACGTATAACAGTCAACACCTTGGAATCACTTTCCTGTCAATTTAATCATTTGAGCTGGAGTTTTAAATTTAATACCCATGTGCATTCTTTTGGTATTGTAGTGTGAAAGATATTTTGAAACATCATCTTTCAGAAAAATACAAAGCTTGTGTTTGGGCATCTCTTCTTGAATTGTCCGATTGAATCTCTCTAGGTGACCATTTTCATTTGGACTCCTTGGGTGGTTGTGTCTGTGTTCAATATGGCAGTGGTCAGTGAACCACTTGCCAAATTCAGGTCCGTTGTCTGTTTGGATGCATTTAATTTCAAATGGGAAATACTCCTTCACTTTCTTGAGAAACCGAAGCGTGGAGTGGGTGTTTGATTTCTTCGAAACCATTGCTTCTGCGTACCGTGAATATACATCGATAGCTGTGTACACATACGATCTCTTTCCATACTTGTTGACAAAGTGAATGGTATCAAATTCAACCAAATCACCTTGCTGTGCAATATCTGGTCTAATTGGATACATCCTCCGTTTCTTCCACAGACTTCGTTTTTTCAACATCCCATATCGCGACAACACTCGCTTGACTGTTGAGAGAGATACGGAAACACCTTTGACTTTCAATGTCTCGTACACAACCTCAGAACACCTCTTGGTTTCAGAGCGAATACCAATGATCATCCCTTCAATTTCTTTCGGTGTTCTTTTCGGGCTTGTGTGTGGTCTTGAACTTCTGGTTGGCAAAGAATATTGATTCTTTGCTTCATTTTTTCGTTTGTTCCACTTCACTATGGTGCTTTGTGAATATCCGAAGTGACGAGCCACCTCTCTTGTGCTGTTACCACACTGAAGCATCCGGATTGCTTTGACACGGACCATACCCACCTTTTCATTTGTTGTGTATGCCATTTTCATACCTTACGAAATCACGAGGGTGATTCCAAGGTATTGAACCATTACGGACAATAGACAAACCTTCAAAATAGTGGCAATGAAAATACTATAAATTAGATAGAGACATTCCCTCCCGTTTATCATCCGCAAAACAGCTGCACCCTTTCAGGATGATTGTCAGAACTCCTTGCCAATCACCGTCCCGGATTCAAAAAGCTTTCTCGGCATATCCTCATGGAAAACCTCATTCCGGTATTCCAATCTTCTTTTTGAATTCCCTCTTGGGTGCTGCAGATCATGGGCGTATTCTAAACTCCCAGAAAATGCAGACAATCAACTTCCCTTCCAACCTTGCTGAAATCACCGTCACCTACTCTTCCAAGGTTAAGTTTTCACAACGACAACGGATCGGTTCCAGTAAGGAAGCCGTAGCTATCTTTAGGGCTATATGGAGCCAAAGCATGGAACTTCGTGAAGAATGCTACATTCTCCTCCTCAATCGGGCAAATCATGTCCTTGGATGGTATAGAGCCTCACAGGGCGGAGCATCCGGAACTGTCATTGATCCAAAACTGGTCTTTGGGGTTGCCCTCAAATGCAACGCTTGCAGCGTAATTCTTGCTCACAACCATCCATCCGGAAATACACAACCAAGCTCTGCAGATTTAACGCTCACCAAGCAACTTGTCGAGGGAGGCAAGCTTCTCGAAATATCGGTGCTTGACCATGTGATCCTGACGGCAGAAAGCTTCTTCTCCTTCGCAGACGAAGGACACATATGAAGCTAGAACTCTAAAGTCCAACACGCCAATATCGCTTATAGCAAGATAGCGTGTGGACGGTCAACTTTCGTTTTCCCGCCACACGCTATCTTGCGGGGAACACATTTCCCCGAACCCCTTTGAACACTTTCTTTCCCAAATTTGAATCGAGGAAAGAAACTGAAAATTGAAATCCTAATGAGACGACTTGCCAACTAATTTTCACGAGTAGATGAAAATCAGTTGGCAAGACGAAGCTAAAATTGAACATAATTCCGTAACCAATTTTCGTAAATCGGTTACAGAATTCTGTTAAAGAGCAAAGCATTCGCCTGTTCAGCTCAAGGAATGACCTTCGGAGAAAAATAGAAAATGCCGTATGATATTTCATACAGCATTTTCTCAATCGTGTGCGCAAACAAAATTCCCCTTTTTGTTTATTCTCTAATAAATTTCCTCGTAATTTTCTCCTTGTTCGTCAACACTTCTAAATAATAAAACCCACTCTCTAATTTCGAAACATTAAAATGCAAATATTCATTTTTGATAACATCATGTTCCAGTAAAACAATTTGTCCAACGGAGTTGTACACTGAAACTGATTGAAGTTTATCTTTTGAAAGTGTCAGGTACACATCCCTATTTGCAGGGTTCGGGAAAAGCAGAAATTCTGTTACAGAATTTTTAATATCCGATATTCCTGTTAAGCTGTCACAGATTGTTCCGGTATCTGAACCGAGAAAATAGTTGGGATAATTTGGAATTGTAAAAGCATCCCACCTTGGTAGGGGCAATCCTCTTTGGACAAAATCACATGCAAGTCCTGCACTGTCTGGTGAGTTGATTACGTGGAAGTATTTTGAACCGTTTCCTGTATTAATGTAAATTTTGCCATCGGGTGCCAATGCTGCTAAATAAAAATTTTGGTAAAAACCTTGTTCTCGATAGCCATCATAAACACCAATAGTTATTCTTGAACTATCAATGTTGCTCGCCAGCATGTCGAACTGATATATATAATTCAAACTGGATAAATACAAATACCTTCCTGACGCAGAAAAGGCTGCTCCTCCAATTCCCGCCGAATCATTAATATCAATATGAACAAAATTCGAGAAATCTCCTGTGCAGCGATCGAAATCAAAAATATCTAAATCACCATAGGGTTCGTAATAAGCAAACTTGGTGCCTTGAGGTGAGAACAAAGCCTGACCAAACCAGATATCTCTTGGTGTATAGAAATCCTGCATCGTTGGCCCCGATATTCCTTGCGGAGTAATCAGATATTTGAACACCATCCCTGTATGATACTGATGCACCACCAACCACCAATCACGCCCGTTGGCGTGCTTACAAGCGGTAATTCTGCCTTCTACCAAGCTATCATTTAATAGAATTGTATTTTTTTGAACAACAGCACCTAGTCCACCATCGAGCGACATATCAATGATAGAATAATACAGAAATAAGGTCGCATATGTATTAAATACATCATCACTGGTTTCGTGAAAAAGATAGTACTTTGTTGAATCATCAGGAAATGGAATCACCAAATTACCTTGTGGTAGTGCTAAACCATGTGGAGTCATATCTGTAGTGTATGTACCCGGATTAAGCCCTGAACCATTTTGCATGGTATCATCCAAAGCATTAGCAATGTAAATTCCATTTGAGTAAAAAAGAAAGTTCCCATTACTATCTGAAATTACCCCATTCGTTTCATAGAAGTTCATATACCGTTGCGGTAAAATAATGTTGGCAGCACCGGAGCTAAAATCAATATCTGTACTCCCAAAATTCCCTGCGCAGCAAGAATACCCCATAATCCATCGATTGGATATCCCTTGTCCGTGAGCAAGAGATATCCCAAAGATTAATATCAGCAAACAACTTTTCATTTCGTTAAAACAATTTTTCCCGTGTAAAGTACATTTTCATCGTTAAGAATCCGATAAAAATAAATACCGTTGTTAAAGTGGGACAAATCCAATGTAGTATTTACGGATTGTGCATTAAGCTGAACATTTGAAATAACACTTCCAATCGCATCGGTAATTAACAATTTCGCATCCGAAGAAATTGCATAGTAAATAAACAACACCCCTGTGGTTGGGTTCGGATACAAATTACAATACTGCTGAATAGTTTTGTCCTTTTTCCGATAAACTATACCAGACTGAATACAAGTAAATGCATCATCGTAAAAAACATTCGGGTTAATTTGTTTATAAAACGCCCGTGCTTTAAAAACAGCAACACCGCCGGAAAGTGGACATTGGCTCGCTATGCCATATATCGTGCTTTCATACGAATTCAACAGTGCCTCATCAGGATTGAGTTCAAGACTTGTCGAAATTTCATTCATTGTTCTTTCGTTTACCTCATAAACCTCTGTGCCTTGAATTGAATCAGTCAATTGTCCGATTAAATCAATGTTACTTCCAATAGAACTTCTCAATTGAAGAATATAAAAATCATTCAGTTGAATGCTTTGATCTAATTCAGCCATGTAGTGATCAAGTCGAGAGAGCAAGCTATCAATTTCAGTTGGTTTCAAATCCGGATTTTCAAGCTGGGTAAAAATTTGCTTTAACAATTCTGATTTTTGATAAATATCGATTGAGTTATTTTTAATGTTTTCAATGACTGTTTTTTGATTAATTAATAAACTGTCATTTTCAACATTGAGCAGAGCAATATAATGAATTGAAGTTGCAGCATTGAACGCATAGAAATCAGCTAGGTCTGCATTTTCGGCAAGGTACTCCGGGTGCTCAATTAATTTTT
>CAYHCU010000253.1:0-4553 GCA_964355035.1 uncultured Flavobacteriales bacterium
AAATGTGTTTCAGAGAAAAAATAAATTTACTTTTAAGGAATTCATTTTCATGAACTACATGAAAAACCTTCTCCTCATTCTCTCTATTCTCTTTTTGCTTTTGAATGTGAAAGCACAGGGACCAAATCTTATTTGGCAACACGCCTTCGGTGGAAACTTCGATGAACATGGGTGGACTGTAGAACAAGATGTTTGGGGCAACTTTTATTTTGCAGGCTCTTCTGCTTCACACAATGACGGAGATATTCCCGCATCATGCTACCAAGATTCTGCCTTTAATCAGCATTCGTGGATAATTAAAACTGATTCTAATGGAAACGTAATTTGGAGCAAATGTTATAATACTTGTGGATCTATCAGTGATTTGGAAAATGTTGACAGTACAAATTTTATTTTTTTAGGTACTACTTGCGATTGGGGTTATTCTTCAATGCACTATGGAATAATAGATACCTCTGGGAATTCCGGTACATTTAATTACAGCTATGGAGGACCTGGCGCCAATGTATTAGGTTATTCCGTTTCTAAAAGATCAGATAACTCATACTGGGGTGTCGGTACAACAAATGACACTTTTGGACATGGGGCGTATGATGGTTTTGCTTTATTTTTCGACTCACTAACCGCATCCTCTTTTTTTTATGGTGGCTCGTATTATGATGAATTTCTCAAAGTAATACGCCTTCACGACAATAATTTCTTGCTTGTTGGCTCCACATTTTCTTCTGACGGAGATGTAACATCCAATCATGGCAGCGGTGACTGGTGGGTTGTAAAAATTGATTCAATGGGAACTATTCTTTGGCAAAAAACTTATGGCGGCAGTAGCTGGGACGCTGCTTTTAGTGCTGTTGAATTTTCTAATCACCAAATTGCAATTGCTGGCTGGACTATGTCAAATGATGGTGATGTAGCAGGCAATCATTCAAGTAATCTTGATGCCTGGATAATCATGATTGATTCTACGGGGAATATTATTTGGCAACGATGTATGGGAGGATTAGGTGGAGACGCTGCTTATGCGGTTTGTAAAGATTCGAATGAACGCCTTATAATTGGAGCAAGCGCAGGATCGAATGACGGAGATGTATCGGGCAATCACAACACTTCTTTGCCTGATTTTTGGATTGTAAAAATGGATACTACTGGTAATATTGTTGGGAGCAAATGTTTTGGGGGGAGTTCAGCAGAGTATTTGTACGATATAAAATGTTTACCAAACGGGCTTATCTGTGTTGGCAGTACAGAAACTGACAATGATGGAGATGTAACGGGTCATCATTATAGCGTAAATATGTTAGACATGTGGACACTCCGGATTGATGCCGATTTTTCCACTTCCATCTCACAAGAAAATTATGCAGGAGAAAAATATACTCTTAGTCCTAACCCTTTCTCTGATAAAATTTCAATTGATATTCAAGCAAAGAAAGGCGATTCGGTAAATTACTTTGCAGAATTAAAAAATCCGTTAGGACAATCGCTAAGTTTTTTCTCTATTGACCATTTCCCTTTTACACTTGACCTAAGCAGCTATTCTTCCGGAATATATTTTCTTTTAATTAACCAAAACAACATGTTATTCAATTACAAAATCATTAAACACTAACCTCATGAAAAAATTATTATTTTCTTTAACAGCAATGATTCTTATATCTGTTGCTGTAAATGCTCAACCTTACCTTCAGCACAGAGGATTGTATGTAAATGGTTTTATCAAGTTCCGTGATGTAAACGCAAGTGGTGCTAACTTAGTGGTTGATCAAAGCCGCTCAATCTTAGGCGTTGATTTGGATCAGGACGGAACTTATGAAAAAGAAGCAGAACTTATTGATTATTGCAAAGCCAATCACATTACGTATATTACATTATATGATTGCGGTGTTCCTCTTGCCTATATAAATAATAATTACAGGATCAGTTCCAGTGATCCGGGCACCCATACATTTGGCTGGCATCTTTGCCGGTTCATCAATTTTTGCCGTGCAAATTGCATTGACAAAATTGGTGTTGCTGGCGGCGGTAATGCTTTTTTTGATAATGCGGATTATTTTAACAATCACACCTTTCCTCAAACACCTATTTTTCAATTTCCTTCTTACCTTGTCCCTTCTCAGCTCGCAACCTCTTTGAATTTTGTTACCCAACCCATCGCACCTGGTGATCCGCAATTTGAGGAGGCAGAAATTACAAAGGCATTTTTAAGAGCTGTTTTCCTGCCCAACTTACTTGCGGGATGTGCACACATTGATGTTATAAATTTGGAATCCGAATATTGGAATACTGATCCAGGAGGTGGTCCTGGCCCTTCTCAAAAGTGGCAGCCTTGGACAGTTGTTTTAGATTACATGAATGATATAAAATATGCAAACAATGTAACATGCGGCACATGTCCGCCAATCTATACCGAAGTTTACCTTGGACTTCTTGATAATGACAATACAGCGGGTATTCAAAATGAAACCATAGATGGTGGATTCATAGACGGCAATAATTCGACTCACACCTCTCAAAAGGAAACAGACAGAATATTAACTCATTACTATAAAAATCTAAACACCACTATGCCTAACGATGCCGGCACAGTTTATAAAACTTTTTCAACTACGAATTATTACACAAAAAGATTTTTGACTTTCGGTAGTCTGGGAAATTCTGCTTCAAATGTGAGACCCATTTATAGTTCCGAATCAATAGCTCTTGGCGCTCCGCTTAATTTCGCTGGTCCTTGGCTTCAATCGGACGTTAGAAATAATATCTTCAGTGCAGAACGGCAATTTCATGATCAGTGGATGCTTGATGCCTATCATCCGTCCACGCCAAGTCTAATAGCTCGTGACAACGATGTTAAACCTGGAGCTTCCCAATGGTTTACTTCAAGTTATATGGTGCAACCTCTTGCCAACAGGACACTCTTTACTTCTACTCCTGTTTATTCAGCAGGCACTTCCGGGAATGTGGATTTTACATTTCAGGGACCGATTGAAGACCAGGAAGAATGGAATAATACCTTAAGTACAATAACCTATGAGTTTTGGGTTACCGATAATTCTGGTGCAACCCAATACTACCCATCTGGAGCAGGTCATCCCGCTGTAAACGCTGCTCAGTATTTAACCGGCGCTACTTCTTTAAATACAGGAAGTACAACCTATAATATAGCACTGCCAATAGCAGTAGCATGCAGTACAACAACCAATTTAGACCCTCCCTCCCGTGCTCATCTGATAATACATTATCCGTCAAGCGGATGTACACTTGTGTTCGATCAAGATGTAATGGTCGCTAATGGACCATCAATAATTTCACTTTCTCCTTCTACACATATTTGTGACAATCAGACTATTTTTTTGAGAGCTAATTCATGTGGTACAGGAACAGTTTATCAATGGCACAGAGATTATCAATCAGTTGACGTTATTGTAGGTGGAAATACCCAGGATCTTGTTGCAACTTCAAGCGGTGAGTATTACTGCATTTTATCAGGAGGCGCAGGTAACTGTTACGGTACAACTAATAGAATAAATGTTACCGTTGATGAGGTGCCTGTTATTTCTTCCATCGGTGCTTTATGTTCTGGTGCAAACATTACGTTAACGGCAAATGTAGCTGGCGCAGGTTCTTATGATTATTATTGGTCTGATGATAATCATTCATCCACCTCGCAAATCACAGTTCCTTATCCCGCATCCGGAACCAATATTTATTCAGTTAACGTTACCACTCAGGGTACATCTTGCTCTTCTCTAAAGACCATTACAATACCTTTTAAAATTACTATGACATCTACCGGTACTGCCTGTCAAGGAAACACGGTTACTCTATCAGCCCCAACAACTGGAACAACCGGATTTATCACAGAAAGTTTGTCTAATTATTTATGGTCTCCCGGCTTACAAACATCAATCTCAATTCCGGTTACAGCTAGTGGCACATATTCAGTTACAGCAACAGGTTCAACATCGCAATGTCAATACTCTGGTTCAAAGTCAATTTCTTTCAACCAACTTCCGTCTGCAAACATTACAACTTCTGGCCAATTATCTTATTGCCAAGGCGCTGCAATCAACACATTATTAAATGCCAATACAGGAGCTAATTTGACATATCAATGGCAACTAAACAGCATCAATATCGGTGGGGCAACTTCGTTATCCTATGTTGCAACAGCAGCAGGAAGCTATACTGTCGTGGTTACTAATACCACAACACTATGTTTAAATACATCGCTTCCCTTAGTCATCATAGTTAATAGTTTGCCGGTTCCAACAATTACAGGAAGCAATAATGTTTGCATAAATGATGTTCTTGTTTACTCGACTCAAAGCGGTCAAACGGGTTATTCTTGGAATGTAACCGGAGGGACTTATGCGGGTGGTGGCAGTTCGATAACTGTTACTTGGAATACCGTAGGTGCAGGAAATGTTTCCGTAAATTATACCGATGCTAATGGTTGTACAGCAACATCACCAACAAATTTTAGTGTAACAGTAAACCCGCTTCCAACAGTAACCTTAAGTCCTTTCACTTCTGTCTGTCTTGATGTACCCTCT
>CAYHCU010000254.1:0-4547 GCA_964355035.1 uncultured Flavobacteriales bacterium
TCATCAGCGAAAAGATTCAGTTTAAAATCATCGATAAAGTCAAGCGCATTTGTTTCTGCACTTTCAAGCAATTCCCTGATTTTTTCTATCCATTCATCGAGAGCAGTTTCAACGGACGATTCTTTATATTTCCAGTGAGCTGCAAATCCTTTCTCTGCAATTTCATCCATTCTGTGAGAACGAATTTGAACTTCTACCCATCTACCATTAGGCCCCATCACTGTTGTGTGCAACGATTCGTAGCCATTGCCTTTTGGTGTTGAAATCCAATCTCGCAAACGATCCGGATTAGGGTGATAGAAGTCGGTTATAATAGAATATGCTTTCCAGCACATTGCTTTTTCATTCTCAACATCTGTGTCAATAATAATTCGAATGGCAAATAAATCATAGATTTCTTCAAATGTTACGCCTTGACGTTTCATTTTACTCCAAATTGAAAAAATTGATTTTGAACGGCCTTTGATGTTGAATTTAAATCCTTGCTTTAGTAATTCACTCGTGATCGGATCTGTAAATTCATTGATGAATCGATTTCTTTCCCGACGTGTTTGCTGAATCTTTTCATAAATTTCATTGTAAATTTCAGGTTCAGTATATTTCATCGAAAGATCTTCCAACTCTGTTTTTATAGAGTATAATCCTAGTCGATGCGCAAGTGGAGCATATAGATACGCTGTTTCGGAAGCAATTTTTAACTGCTTGTCGCGTTTCATACTGTCTAACGTTCGCATATTATGCAAACGATCAGCGAGCTTGATTAAAATTACGCGGATGTCATCCGACAGAGTCAAAAGCATTTTCCGGAAATTCTCTGCCTGAAGAGAAGTTCCTTTGTCAAAAACACCTGCAATTTTTGTCAATCCATCAACGATTGAAGCAGCCTTTTCACCAAAATTACTTTTAATATCTTCAAGTGTAAGGTGAGTGTCTTCAACAGTATCGTGCAGCAAAGCACATACAATTGCAAGGGGACCGAGCCCGATTTCTTCAGCACAAATTTGAGCAACTGCTAAAGGATGTAAAATATAGGGCTCACCGGTTTTGCGGCGCATATCTTTGTGAGCTTCCATTGACAAATCGAAAGCCTGGCGAATCATTTTTTTATCGCCTTTTCCTAAAGTAGGTCGTAAAGCACGTAACAAGGCACGATAAGCTTTTAAGATTTGATCTTTTTCAGCTTCGGCACTATTAACAATTGGAATCTCTTCTGCCATTCACTCAGTTACTTTTTAGGAAGTGGTCAAAGCCACTTTTTTTAATGCAAGAATTGAAAAGTCTGAATTATCTTTTCGAATAGTATTTGACAGATGTCCTAAGCCTTTTATATCCATTTCTACAACATCGTTTGGCTGCAACCATTGAGTCTTGTAATTAGGATCATTCAATAAACCAGTGCCATTTAATTCAAGAAAGCAACCGGTACCAACTGTTCCTGAGCCAATCACATCGCCGGGAAGAATGTCAACGCCATAAGCACATCGCTCAATGATTTCAGCGAATGTCCAGTCCATTTCTTTCATATTTCCCTGAGAAACAATTATTCCATTAACACTACACGTCATTGGCAGATCGTATGAATTACCGACATGCCCCGATTTTGCAGATGTTTTATAAGGCGCCAATTCATCAGGTGTAACTAACCAAGGTCCAATTACAGTAGAGAAATCTTTTCCTTTAGCAGGTCCGAGGTTTAAAGCCATTTCTTCCATCTGAAGAGTGCGCGCACTCATATCATTCATAATCATAAATCCGGCAATGTAAGAATCGGCATCTGCTGCTTTTATATTTCTTCCTTTTTTACCTATGACAATGGAGACTTCCAACTCAAAATCTAATTTCTGAAAATGATCCGGCATGCAAACTATATTGCCTGGTCCTTGAATGGCATTGTGATTAGTAAAATAGAAAATAGGATACTGGTCAAATTCGGGAATCATAGCTACTTTCCGATTTCTACGAGCCGCCTCCACATGTTGACGGAAAGCATAGCCATCCCTGCACGAAGTAGGGTGAGGGACAGGAGCAAGAAGTGAAGCTGTGTCCACAGAAGCCGCTATACCTTTAAAAGACTTGCTGATAATACCATCATTAATTTGATGAGCAATTTTCATTGCATCTTCTCCTTCTATTAAGAATGCAGCCATTGAATCGGGAAGTGTTTTGCCGATAAGAAAAGCATTTTGGGATAAATTATAAATTGTATTTTCAATGTATAATCCAAGATGTTCGAGATCCTTTGCGAGGTAAGAGACTAATTTCATTAAGTGTGATTTTTGTCAGTGTTGCAAATATACTAAAATAACTGTTGTAATTGACATGAAAAACAAAAAAGGCCCCAACGAAGGAGCCTCTTTTGCCTAACCAATATTACTAACTAAACCATGAAAAAATATTTTAGTTGATGAGTAATTTTTCACGAACAACTGTTTGTCCGTCCGTTGCATTGATAAAATAAACTGCACCGGTTTTTAAATAAACTTCATCGATCTGTATTTCAAGTGAACCGTTTTCTGTCGTTCTTGATAAACAAGGTACGGTACGGCCTGTGATATCCTGTATAGTAACAGTTGCATTCTCCAAATTAGTTTCTCCGGTTAAATGAACAATACTTGTACTTGCAGGATTTGGATAAATTGTGAATGTGCCTTTGTTCTTATTTTGAACAACTACTACAGGGAAGTATTCAGACTTACCGTCAAAGTCTGTTTGTTTTAATCGGTAATATGAAATTCCACGCATTGGCTGCTGATCAAGATAGTAGTAGTCGTGGGTAACAGTAGAATTTCCTGCACCATCGATTTTTGTTAATTGCGAATAATGAATATTGTCTGATGATCTTTCTAAAGTGAAATAGTCATTATTGGTTTCTGACTCAGTTGTCCATTTTACGTCAACATACTTTCCTGCAAAAACAGCAGAGAATGCAGATAAAGATACCGGCAAAGCATTTCCTCCACCCGGAGGGTTCGCTAAAGCAAAGTAGTTATGGAAATTTCCAAAGAGTGCGGAAGTGATGCTTCCTGTCCAGTTTGCTGTTGCTGTTCCTCCAAAGTTTTGCCATTGTGAAACACCGTCATCATGTGCGACTTGCAAGGTGTTTTTATCACCTACAACATCATCCGTATCATAATACATTTGTATACGACCATTTGTAAAGTTGTTGACGCTTGCACGAATGAAACGAACAAATCTTACTGCTGATACATTTGAAATTGTCGGAGGATAAGTAAAAGGTAAAGCAGTTGCAGGAGAGTTCATTACTTCTGCACGGTAAGTTACCGATAATGCATTGTTATGCGTTACGGAAAGTACTACAGGACGAAATGCTGCACCTTTTCCAATCGGATAGGTACGTGTCGATAAAACAGCAGAAGCAACGGTGTGAACCATCGGGCCGTCAATATAAGATGTAGTAGAACCAAGCGATGAAGAAGCTGTCGATAAACAAGTAAGTATATTTGTATTGGTAGTAAACAATTTTCCGTTCACCATCGATAAGAAATTACTGACGTTAGCAGCTTTATTTAGGGTAATGTTATTTGCATTATTAATACTGAGATTATAGAAAGTTGTAACATTCGGTCCGCCGATGGCTTGTGCACCTGCAGTATTAAAAGTTACAGTACTTAATCGTTGTTGAAATGTTCCGGAATTGTAAAGTGCTTCGACACCATTTACTGTACTTAATATAGTCATGGTTTTATTGTCACCAACAGCACCGCTAATAGATCGAATATCGAATGTTTTATTTACATCTATGAACAAACTCAGAATTTTAAAGTTAGAGACTGAGCCAAAAGAAGTTGCAAGTGTAACCGCATTTCCTGCCAAACCTTCAACTCTTAAATGAGGATGAATAACATTTGCATAGGGTCTGAAATTAAAGACAGCACCGGACGCAGTAGCGTTATTTCCGAATTGAAGTACTCCGCCTGTAGTGGTAACAGTACCCATTGTTCCCGGTAAACTAAAGTCGATTGTCAGCGCTCCGCTGATATTTGGTTTTTGAAAGGCAATGGTTCCTGAACTCATATAGAAAACACTGGTCGCAACATCATTCAGATAAAATAACTGTCGATTAGATCCTGTACTACCGGTGTTTAAAGTGATACTACCGCCTGTCATTCGGAAACTCAATGGTTCTGTACTGGATGCTGTACCATAAGTAATACCTCCATAAACCTGAAGAGATCCTGAAGACACTTCTAAATAAGGTATATTAACACCATTTTGATCATAACGAAGTCCTTGGACACCGGCTGTGGTTCCAATGTTTACTGTTCCTCCATTTACATACAAAGCACCTTGTAGAATTACATTGTCAGCTGCTGATGCAAACCACATTGTTCCTAAAGGAACTTGATAAATCATATTTGGCCCAATGGTAAAAGTCGAAATTGTTGGATTGATTAAATATGTACCATTGTTATTATGAATATACGTACCAAAAGTACCAATGAATGTTTTTATAGCCGATTCAAAGCTGGGGGATGGACGTTTCAGCGATTAGGTCGTAACGGTGGTTTGGTTTATTGTGCCATTAT
>CAYHCU010000255.1:0-4532 GCA_964355035.1 uncultured Flavobacteriales bacterium
GATTACTTCAAGCTCTTTAAGAAGGTTTCCTGATTTCAGTTCAATTTGTTTCTGATAAAATTTTAATTCAGAATCAACCAAAGTTGCAATTCTATCTTGCCAAACAATAAATCTTGAAATGTGAATGAGCATTGAGTTGTGAACATCAATTTGCTTTCTCACTCGTCTTGCTGCTGTTGAAAGAACAAAACATTTTACAGCATACTTCAAACTGTTTGGTAATTCTTCCGGCAACGGGTCATTCTTTTTGTGCTTGTCGGGCACAAAAGATTTTGTGCTTGCAAATTCGTTTTCAACTCCTGCAACTAAATTCTGAAATTGCTCTTGCGCGTTTGATGCATTGGATACTTCATAATCTTTTACCAAACGAATTACCGGCAAAGGATCTTCGTTGGTATCTGATGATGTGAGTGAAGGTAACCCGAAAACTTTAGCTGGTCCTATGTAGTTTGAAGGTGCAGGTATATTGATGATAAAATCTTTTGGAAATAAATCTTGCCCAACTGTGAATTCGTAATCTTTAATCGTAAGGTCTAAACCTTTTACTGATTCCTGTTCAAGAATTGGAATGAAAATATTTGCAAATGGTGTAGCGGTGTAGCCAACATAAGTACTTTGTTCAAACAGTGAAAGCAGTGCTCTGATGCAGCCGTTGATTGCAGAAACTTTTTCCTTGCTCACATTGATTGAAGCGTTGTCCGCTTCATCATCAATCAAAAGAAAAGGAACATTGCGAATAATTATTTTTCCATCTGGTTGTTTGTCACCCCACACTGCTAACCATGAAATTAAATTTTTCAAGATTGAACCATTCTTTTTTACAACTGCAACTATCGGGTCTGAACTTCTCAAATGAATTCCTGCTGACTGTGCAACCCTGCGGTTGAAATCCCCATTAAGGTGACTTGATGTTAAAGCGTTTGCAGGAAGGTCAATCGGCTGATTTGTTTTTTTATCAATCGGGTTATAAAATCCAACTCCAATTTTATTTGTGTTTGAATACTGTAATGAACGCTGACTGTTGAATCCCAAAAACCCTTCGTCAATTCTGATTTGTGTTTGACTTCTTAATGAATCATGCATACCAGCCAAAACGATTATTAGTTTGTAACCAGTATCAGAAGCTTTGTTGATTAGTCCTGTATAGTTGCTTGTTTTACCTGACTGAACTTGTCCTACCACCATTCCTCTTTTATCCCAAGCTCCAGATGTTGAAGGGTTTGCAATGCGGTCTAAAATATCATCGGTAAGATTATCAAGTTTGTTTATCGTGTCCGGTGCAATTTTCTTTTGCAGATAATTTGTATAGCGATTCCAGAAATTCCAGTGAATGTTTACTTTTCTGTCTTTCAACCACGGTGTGTAGCCGTCATCAGTGTCAAGAATTCTGTATTCTTCAGAAAAAATGGAGAATGTTGCTGATAAGTAGCTGTACAACGCTTCTCGTTTAGGGTTTAAATACGGAAATATTTTTAATACATCATCAATTGAATTGTTGATATCAGAAACGGAAGGGTTTTTAATACCCCTGAGTCTAATTATACAAATATCCTTTGCTTGTTCAATCATCTTTATTCAAGATTAGCAATGTATTCAGGATAATGATTAAAGGGTTCAAGGTTTATAATAACTGCTTTTGATTCCTCTTTTGTTTTACCCTGTCTGGTTAAAGAATCAAAAATGTTCTTCATAAGAGTCCAGATGTCATCGTGCTTAATTCCCTCAAATGGTTTTCCCTGTGCTTCCGGTTCTTCTGCTTCCCTGATGTAAATTGATTTTACCGGAATTGTTTCTTCAATGAATCTCAATAAAGTTTCAATAGCTTGGTCCGGTTTATCGTTTGCTTGCTTTTTTATTCTCTCAATCAATGGGTGTTCACGATTGATTTTATAAAACCACTTATCACCTCTCTTGTGGTCTATCCAAAGAGGAATAAATTTTTGTCCAGGATATGGCTTTACGTTTTTTCCTTTGTGTCGGTAAACTTCAACTGCCTGTGCCCTCACTTTGCCAGCGTATGCTTTCAGTTGGTCACGCAATGCAAGCGGTGGTCGAGCAATGGATTTTTTAATATCAATCTGCCATTCGGAATCCAGAGAGTTTGGTAAGTTAATTTCTATCCGTGCAAGTTTGTAATGTTCCTCTTTGCGAAACATTCCCAACCAATCTCCAGCAAGTAATAATCTTTCGTTGCGGTAAATGTAAAATCCCTGCTGCTCATTCCATCCTTTCGGTCCTTCTGCTTCTTTAAATTTGTCTTCACTGATTTTTGATTTGTGAGGCAATACATATCCCTTCACAATTACTTTTCCGTTATGCAAAGGTTCTTCGGGAAATCCCTGCGTTGCCGGTTCGTTTGGTAAAAAAGGATTCCATGCTTCCACAGGTCTATCCTGAAATGAAATTTTTATTCTTCCATTTTCAATGAAACGGTGAAACACCATTGCCAAATGTTTTTTCACCTGCATCATAATTTGCAGAAACTTATCTAAAGCATTTTCATCGTTTTTCTGCAAATCTTTTACAAGCCGGTCAATGTCATTCCAGATTACAATTGTTCCAGATTTAATGGTGTTGATTTCTTCTTCAAAATTCCCTTCCGGCAAATACTTAATCAAATTCCAATTACCGGTTTGATTTACAAAATCCAAATCCCATGTCCAGAAAACGGATTTGTGATTTTCCTTCTTGCTGATAACAGAAAGTTTTCTGCATTGAGAAAATGATGCTGTCTTTAATCCTAAACCAAATCTTCCTAAATCTTTCGTGCTTCTGTCGTCAAGTGGATTTTTACTTCCTGGTCTCATTGCCTGAACCAATTCATCATTATTCATTCCGCTGCCATCATCTTTAACGGAAAGCCATGTATCCTCACCTTGCCATTCAAAATTTATCCAGATATTTTTTGTACCGGCTGAAATGGAGTTGTCAATAATGTCTGCTACTGCTGCCTCAATGCTATAACCTATTGCCCGAAAGGTCTCTATCATTGAAGATGCTTCGGGTATCGCAGGAGTGGTTTCCAATATTGAATAATCAATACTTAATGGCATCTTTTAAAAAAGGTCAGTTAGTTTATTAGCTATTGCTCGAGCCATCAAAGGTGGAACTGCATTTCCAATTTGTTTGAAAGCTGCTGTTCGTCCACCTTCAAAAAAATAGTCATCAGGAAATGATTGGATTCTTGCCGCTTCTCGAACTGAAATAGAACGAACCTGTTTTAAGTCAGGATAAATGTAATAGTGTCCGTCTTTTGCTATATGTGCAACTACTGTGTGTGAGTGTCCGGTTGGGTCAATCACTTTATAGCGATCAAGAAATGCTAAAATATTTTTGTGCGTCTGCAATCGCTTTGGAAGTTCATTGTATTTTAAACGCTTCTTCCCATTAAGCCATTTGTCAATGGCAATGGAATAGATTTCTAAATCTCTTTCGTTATGCTTTCTTGTGAAGTGTTGAGTTGTGAAATCAACCCCGTTTCTCGTTTCTGTTTCTAGCAGATACTCATTAATCGGGTTATTATATTTGGCAATGGGCATTTTCTGTCCTGGCTTTAATTTGGGGAGGTCATAGAATAAATCGCTTTTAATCTGCCATTTATTTTCAGTTGTCTTAAGTTCCGGGAAATTGAATTTTGCTTTCCCTTTTCTTCCAATGATGATTACCCTTCTTCTTCTTTGCAATACTCTGTATTCTTCTGCACTCAAAACTTTGTGGTCAGTTGAATAACCAATTTCTGAAAACAGTTGCAGCATCTCATTCAGATATTTTTTCGTTCCTGCTGAGAGCAATCCCAATACATTTTCAAATACAAAATATTTTGGCTTATAGCGAATAAGAAATTCAGCGTAGTGGCGGAACAAATAATTTCTCTTGTCGCCTTTCATTCCGTTCGGATCACGACTCCTGCCAATAAGCGAATAAGCCTGACAAGGAGGGCCACCAATTATTAAATCGACTTTTCTTGAATCGAGTTGCTCATCAATTTGCTTGAAAATATTCCAAATTGTCTTGCCTGAAATTTCATCATTGATAACGGACTGAATTATTTCATCAGGAATTTTTTCCCATAGTTCTTCTCTTGAAATTTCATTTTTCAGATAAGAGAAATAGGTTTTTAATTTTTTATTTTGATTCAGATGATGAAAAGCTAACCGTGTTTTCAAAGTATCACATGCCTCTTTGCTCATTTCAACATGAGCCACCGGATGAAATCCTTCACGAATAAAGCCTTCCGAAAGTCCACCTGCCCCTGCAAAGAGGTCTATATAGTTTAACTTCTTTGTCATGATTTGGAAAATTCTTTTGAATTAAAAAACTCCTTCAAAGAGGTTTCCAAGCCGTTAACAACAATTTTTTCAAGGCTTTTTAACGAAATATTTCTTCTGGCTTTTTCAACATGATTCATGAAGGTCCGATCAATTTCAGACTTCCACGCAAGTGCTTCCTGAGTTAAGCCTTTTTCAGTACGTAATTCCTTTATACGTCTGGCAACTTCTACCTGAATATCCATCAGGTAAAGCTAATATACG
>CAYHCU010000256.1:0-4524 GCA_964355035.1 uncultured Flavobacteriales bacterium
AAGCGCATGAAGATGGTGGGCCGCGTTGAGGTTCCACAAGAGGCCTTCGTGGCAGCCCTTGCAACTGATGCCGATATCGAAAAGGTGAAAGCCGCTCGAAAGCTCACGAATTAGTTGATAACACCATTAGTCTTATGAAATGCGAAACAAGGGATATCTCTCCAAGATTCTTTTGATATCTCTCGCAGTAGCCTTGATTCCCGTTTCTGCGCTCTCGGCCCAAAAAGTAATTCCGGGTGCTCCTTGTAAAACGTTGAACCAAAAGGTGAATTATCTTAATAAGACTTACACCTGCACTAAATCTGGCAAGAAGTTGGTTTGGAATAAGGGCACAGTGGTTTTTAAACCAACTCCCACACCGACACCAACGCCAACTCCCACTCCCACTCCAACTCCAACACCAACTCCCACTCCCACACCCACTCCCACACCAACAATCGAAACGACGCTGACATCTGCGCTAGCGAATCCTTCAACATGCAAAGTCGCACGCCCTGCAGATCAAAGTGAAATGTCGTTGGGTTTTCCATCTATTTCACATCGCCTTAAAGGCCCTGTTATCCGGGCACTAATAATGCCTGTCGATTTCCCCGACTTAATCGCCGACTCCAATCCCGTAGGTGACTACTTGGCAATGACAGAGGGCATTTCAGATTGGTACACAAAGATTTCAAATGGAACTGTAAAATTCGAATGGGTAACTTACCCTCGATATATTCGAATGCCACGCAATGTTGTTGACTACAAAATTGGGGCAAGAACTGGAACTGGGTGGTGGGATTACAACAGAGCGAGCATTGAGGCAGGTGATCCGTTTATTGATTTCAGTAAATACGATTTAGTCATCACTGGCGCACCACCTAAAGTACAGAGTGATCAAATCTCAACATCTCCAGCGTTTGGTTCACCTTTGGGTCGCGGTATAAAAGTTGATGGAGTAGAAATACTCAACGCAACAATGACCGCCGAAGACACCATGCGTATTCAACAGGGCAAGCCAGGATGGAAAGGTATTGCTCACGAGATTGGGCACCTCATGGGACTAGTTGATTTATACGATGTTTCATCCTCTATGAGTCCCTCTGGTAAGCCTCCCACCGATCAAGAGCAGTTTGCTTTTATGGGAGGGTATGACTTTATGTCGCATGTGCATGGTGATGCTCCTGAAATAACTGCGTGGGAACGATGGCTTTTAAATTTCCTAGATGATTCCCAAATACGCTGTGTTGGAACAAACAATATTGATTCAACGCATCATCTCACACCGGTTGAATTTACTGATAGCAAGCCTCGCGCAGTAGTTATTCCAATTAGTGAGACGAAGAGATTAGTTGTGGAATCACGAAGAGGAGCCGGCTACGACAGTGCACTAAAGACGGGATTTGAAGGCGCTCTCGTCTACTTGATAGATATTTCAAAACAAACTGGTTATGGCCCAATGAAGATTATTTCCAAAAGTGGGGCAAAAAACCCATTACTTTACGATTCGACTCTCCAAGCAGGTGACACCTTAACGTATGAGAACTTTAAGATTACAAACCTTGCATCTGATAAAAATGGTGACACAGTCCGTGTTGAAAAAATAAGTAACTACACACCAATACCAACACCAAGTCCAATTGAAGTTCCGACTAGTTTTTCTGACTTATTTAGTAAGCGTGACGGAATTTCTTATTCTATTTGGTCAAAAATTAACTCAAAGATGTCACAGAACGATGTACAACTTCCTTCAATTGAAATCTTCAGAGGTCCTAATACCCCTATTTATGTTGAAGATCCCTCGGTATATTTCAAGCAAGTTGTAAAGTTATTTCCAGGTATTAATCTGCCGAAAAAGATTGTAGTTTTTTATTGGACTAATCAGGATATAGGCGCAGTTGCAGCAAAAGCGCTTTCCATAATGGGTAAAGAAAATGATCAAAAGAATTATGACGAAACTACAGGGCCCTGGGTAGGTTGTTACACGCAAACCAGCTGTGATGTTGGACATGCATTTATCGGTTTAGACGGAACTGCTTATTTAGGAATTGGAATTCCAGACTCACGGGCAGAGGCCGAAAGAACTGGAGGAGGCAAAGGCGGGGTTGAAAAAGTTGAGTTCTATCATGCCTTGCAATTATTTAATTATCATACTAATTCAGTTGTTCTTAGAGCTGGCGGGCAAAATATTCAATCTTCATTTCTTCCTCCAACTTGGCTAAACATTGGTGCAGAAAATCTTGTCAACCAGGGACTTGCAAATAGCGAAATTTTTTCAAAATTTGAAAACGGCACACGCTACAAGGATTGGGTAAATCAGGCCATCCCGAATTTCACTTTAGATTGGCTTAAAAGCTATTTGAATATTACTAACTTAGGAAAAGACTGGAGTGACGCCGGCTTCAGGACTGGCGGTGCAAATGTGGTCATGGGATCGTTTTTGACCGAGATATTTGTCTCGCTCAAGGGACCTTCAGTGCTGTTGGATTTCCATGAGCAGATGAGCAAGAAGATTTCCTTTACGGATGCATTTCAAAATATTTTTGGGACTTCTTGGCAAAGCGCACAACCTGAATTAGCGAAGGTGATTTATGACAGATATCTTGGGAACTACTAGATGCCAATGAAGCGTTTTTACTTACTACCAATAGTTTTTTCCTTACTCCTTAGTGGTCATGTGCCCAATGCCATGGCTGCCGTCAGGGCAGGCGCTACATGTGCAAAAATCAGCTCCACAGCAACTGTTTCTGGTTACAAATACATCTGCATTAAATCTGGTAAGAAACTTGTTTGGGGAAAGGGTGTGAGAGTTGCAGTGAAGACAACACCGACTCCAACTCCAACACCAACTCCAACTCCCACGCCCACTCCCACGCCCACTCCCACGCCCACGCCCACAGTTTCTAAGTTATCCGTACCAATTAATCTGTCAATTAAAGACAACGGAAATACTTTCACGGTGAACTGGGCGACTACACCTTCGGATTCAATAATGCCTGACTACTTTCTTGTGCTGTTTAATTGCATTTCTGCCAATCCTGTATGCAGTGGGTATCAATTTCAAGTTGTCTCGGAATCAAGCGAGAACTCGCCAAAAAATTATTGGGAAGCGAGTAAGTCATACTTAAACAACAAACTTTCTGGCGTAACGTGGGAATTCTCGGTAAAGGCTGGTATTAAGAATCAAGGTTTCGAGTCTGGTGCCTCAATTAAAATACAGTCCACAATGATTGAAACTGCCCCATCTCCCGCTCCATCAGTTACAGCCTTACCGGCAGTCATGCCAAAGGACGGGGATTCTCCTCTTCAATTGACTGGCTGCTATACGGGTAATTACTTTTATAAAATGAATACCGGTGTATTAGAGAGGTCGTTTTTCGAAGATAAGTTATTCACTGCAACGGACTCCAGGCCTAACACAGATTTTGATCTAACTCGCCTAAAGGCATATCAGTTAATCAGGAGCCATGTTTCGACAACGAACTCTTTGCCAACGGTAGATTTCCATGTTTCTTCTGAATTCCCAAAGATTAAACTTGATTACTCAAAAGATCAATTAGCTTCGACACTTCAATATTGGAGCGATTACATTCCAGTTGGAAGTCATTTTCAGGCCACCTTTATAACTGAAAAAGATTCAGCGCTAATTTCGGCTAATGATATTTCCAGGCCCGACGATGCTCAGTGGATAATCGATACCTTTCTGGATCCGAAACAGCCGGGTTACTTAAATTGTGGCTGGAGATACGGAGTATCTGGCTCGCATATTCTCGGACCAGCATCCAAGAATAAAGGGCAGATTGGTTACTGGATAATTTCTCCTACGGTACATGGTGATAGATTCTGGGATCCGACTTATTTAACGCACGAAGTTACTCATGGAATTCAAGACATCATTTGGACAAAAAGCGATATTTCACCAATGGAACAAGCTGGCGCGCCATATTTCTTAATTGAAGGAGGAGGATATCTTTTTGGAATTGGTTTGTCGCTTACCAATGTTGGGTGGTACCAAGATGACCTTTATCGAAAGATTTATGAGTATTACCAAGGTGGTCCGGATCTTGCTCGCCAGATACCGACGAGCACTGCAGATATTATGAAAATGATAAAAGCTGCAGAAGTAAATGACAATGATGTTGGTCAAACCTGGGCATATACAATCGGTGCCCAACTCTGGGAATGGGTAATTGCCAACTACGGATTTAATGCTTATTGGGATATTGTCAAAGGTTTATCTCGAACTCAAAATTATGAAGCCACGGTATTAAAAGTTATTGGAAAGTCTAAAGAGGCGCTATATGCAGAAGCAGCGCCATATATTCTAAAAGGGTTCCAAGAGGCAATAACCAAGAAATAGAATTACCACCTTCCTGAATTCATTGAAGTGATTGTCTTTACGAAATCTCACCTACAATACCTACATGCCGCTCTCGTTCTATGTTCATATCCCGTATTGCATTAAGCGATGTGGGTACTGTGATTTCAACACCTACACACCTAAGAGATAGTTGTAAAACAATATCTACAATATTTAGTTTTCCA
>CAYHCU010000257.1:0-1349 GCA_964355035.1 uncultured Flavobacteriales bacterium
AGCTTTCTGCCGTCAGGATCACATGGTCAAGCACCGATATTTCGAGAAGCTTGCCCATATAATTATAGTTGGTCGAATGGAATGAACACTGATTCGATTTTAGTAAATCCAATTACCACTGCTACTTATACCGTGTCAGTAACTGATGCAAATAACTGCGCAGCAGGAACTCAAAGTATTAATATCAATGTTAATCCACCCTTAACTATTTCAGCAAGTGCTCCCGCCTTTATTTGTAGTGGAGATTTAGTTAACTTATCTTCTCTTGCTTCCGGCGGAAATGGAAATTATTCTTATTCATGGAACAACGGAGCAATCACCGCTCAAAACGGAATATCCTATCCAACGGGTGATTCAACATTTACAGTTATTGTTACAGATGACTGCGGCACTCCTTCTGCAACAGCTCAAGTGAATATTATTGTTAGTCCTGCACCACAAGTAAATTTTGGTCCCGGAAGTCTTAGCGGTTGCTCTCCATTAACTGTTAACTTTGTTGATCTTTCTACGACTCTCCCAGGCTCTTCTTACACTTGGAATTTTGGCGACAACACGAATTCTTCAATTCAGAATCCTATTCATACCTACACAGCAGAAGGAATGTATGATGTAAGTTTGATGGTAGTAAATAACTACGGATGCACAAGTTCATTGGTGATAACAAATATGATTAATGTACATGGTTCACCAAATGCATCTTTCGTTTCTCAACCAAATGAAGCGACTACAATGGAACCAAATATTACGTTTACAAATACCTCGGTAGGCGGATCAACTTATATTTGGAATTTTGGCGACAGCTCACTTTTGAATTACGAATTAAATCCCCAGCATGAATTTACCACTGCCGGAACTTATCTGATTACATTGATTACTACAAACGAGTTTGGCTGTATTGATACTGTTAGAGGTTACGTAGAAATCGGCGATCCTTTTACAATCTATATTCCAAATGCATTTACTCCGAATTTAGATGCTATCAATGACCAATTCAATGCTTATGGTATTGGTTGGAAAGATTACAATTTATACATTCTTGATCGTTGGGGATTGAATATCTACCATTCTACAGATCATGAAAAACCTTGGGATGGAACTTATGAATCAAATGGGAAAGAATGTCAATCGGATGTGTATGTTTATAAAATCCAAGTGCATGATACGAAAGGTGAATTGCATTCGTTTATCGGGCATGTGTCGTTGGTGAGGTGATTTTTTATCACTTTTATTATTGAGGATTGAAGTTCCATTCTATTGACATTCAATTTTGACGGGAAGTGTTTTTTTGAATTCATATTTGCGGCTGCGGAACTTTTAATCAACGAGGTCCTCAAGAGGGCATTTTTTAC
>CAYHCU010000257.1:1449-4523 GCA_964355035.1 uncultured Flavobacteriales bacterium
TTTTGAATTCTTATTTGCGGCTGCGGAACTTTTAATCAACGAGGTCCTCAAGAGGGCATTTTTTACTTTCAATTTTTATCGATAATACAACTTCCAATCTATGCCATTCAATTTTGAGGGGAAGGTTTTTTTTGAATTCTTATTTGCGGCTGCGGAACTTTTAATCAACGAGGTCCTCAAGAGGATGACCATTGGTCATCTTTTAGTATGGCGGAACGGGAACAGGAAAGGAAATGGATGCCTTCGGCATCCATTTCCTTTCCTGTTCCCGTTCCGCCTTTGTACCTGCTATTAAAAGGTTGCTTATATTGGATGTGGGATTTACATTTTCTTTTCAAATTTGTAAAATGATGTATGTATATATATTGACGAATCCCTCGAAAACTGTCTTTTATGTGGGTGTTACGAATGATTTGAAAAGGCGTATTGGAGAGCATAAAAAGAACAGAGGAAAAAAAGAAACTTTTGCAGGGAAGTATTTTTGTTATAAACTGATCTATTATGAAACATTCGACTCTCCTATTAAGGCAATCTGTAGGGAAAAAGAATTAAAAAAACTGACTCGAGCTGATAAAATTAAACTAATCACATCTAAGAATCCTGATTTTGATTTCTATAGTGTTTAACACTAACCGATTCTTCACACAAAAATGAGTATTTTCAAATCTACAGCTGTATAGGGAATCAGTTGAGGTGGCTACATTGAAGTAATTACCTATCTTAGTGCCGCCTTTTACGGGCCAGATAGTCATCCACTAAACCATTCTTGTGCAGGAAACAGATCCAACAGAAATTTCAGAACAAAATACGGGGAAACAACTTTATGCGTATCAGGAAAAGGCGATTGATGAAATTTTTCAGCGCCTTAAAGATCAACCGACAAAACATAATTTGTTGTACCAACTACCAACAGGTGGCGGGAAAACGGTTATTTTTTCTGAGATCGCACGTCGTTTTATTGCTTTGACCGGAAAAAAGGTCATGATTCTCACCCACCGCGTGGAGCTTTGTAAACAGACGCATCAGATGCTAAATGAATTTGGTGTCAATAATAAGGTGATCAGTCTGGATGTAAAACAACTGCCGGTTCCAAACGATTACATGTGCTTTGTTGCTATGGTTGAAACGCTGAACAACCGATTACGCGATAAAATACTTGACCTCGATAATGTCGGTTTGATGATTGTCGATGAGGCTCACTACAACTCTTTCGGCAAATTGTTTAAGTTTTATGAGAAGGGTGTGATTCTGGGTGTGACTGCTACTCCACTAAGCTCGAATATTCTTTTGCCAATGAAGGACAATTATGATGAACTTATCGTCGGTGAATCGATTTCTTCCTTGCTTGAAATGGGTTATCTGGCGAAAGCGATTACGTATAGCTATCATGTTGGCTTGACTTCTTTGAAGGTCGGACGAAATGGGGATTATACGGTGAGTTCTTCCGAGCGACTTTATAACAACCACGCCATGCAGGATAAACTCTTGCAGGCGTATCGTGAAGAGAGTTTAGGGAAAAAGACCTTGATCTTCAATAATGGTATTGCAACTTCTCAATATGTTTATGCTACGTTTAAAGAAGCGGGTTATGAGATCCGACATTTAGACAATACACATGCACCGAAAGAACGGCGGGAAATCCTTCAATGGTTCCGTGAGAAGCCGGATGCTATTCTTACATCGGTAAGTATTCTCACCACAGGCTTTGACGAGCCGACTGTAGAAAGTATTATCCTCAACCGTGCTACGAAGTCGCTTACTTTATATTTTCAGATGATAGGCCGTGGATCGCGGGTGATTCCGGGTAAAAAAGAATTTAGTGTTATCGATTTAGGAAATAATCTGAGTCGCTTTGGTTTGTGGGAAGATCCGATTGACTGGGCCTATATTTTCAGAAACCCGGAAGCTTACCTGAGCAACATTCGCAGCGACGAAGAAATCGAACATCAGTATAAATATATTTTACCGGAAGAATTGCGAAACTATTTTTCTAAATCTGCCTCGATTGATTTCAATGTAAAAGAAGAACACACACGTGCATTGATTGAAGGACACCGACCAAAAATTGTGATTGATCGTTCCATCGAACAACATATTACAATTTGTTTAGAGAATAGCAGTAACCTTGAAGAAGCAATTGCACTTTCCAATATACTAAGAGAAGAAATTGATTACCGTGTCCGCGTTTTTTCCAGATGCTTGAGCAAGACTTCTGAAAGTTATGTAAAATGGTTGCAGGAAGATTACCGCCGCAAACTAAAAGCCGGCTTGTTGAGAAATTGCTTTGATGCGAGTGAAGGGACGTATGAGAGTAGTTGGTGATTCCCATCATAAAAAAAGCCCTAACCTTCTCAAAAGAAAAATCAGGGCTTTCAATATTATCCGAAGAAAATTAATTTCCCAGTTCCGACATAAACTTGATTCGCATTAAGCGGATGTCTTCGATGGTGTAATCATTTTCACCGAGTGCTTTAAGGGCGATTTCGGCGGAGTCGGTTTCGGCAGTTTTGAAATAATCGAATACTTCGGCCTGACGTTCTTCGTCGATGATCTCATTGATGAAATAGTTAATATCGATTTTTGTTCCAGAACCAACGATGCTTTCTATCTCTGTCAATAGCTCTGCCATTTTTAATCCTTTGGCTTTGCACATGTCGTTGAGAGAAATTTTTCTGTCGATATTCTGAATCATGTAAACTTTCAGTACGCTTTTATTCACAATCGATTTCACTACTAAATCCATCGGGCGATCGATATCGTTTTCGTCGACGTATTTTGCAATTAATTCGATGAATGGTTTTCCAAACTTAATGGCTTTTCCTGTTCCTACTCCGGCGATGTTTTTCAACTCGTCTATTGTAATAGGATACTGAATAGCCATTTCCTCCAATGAAGGATCCTGAAAAACCACAAATGGTGGGACGTTTCTTTGTTTAGCAATACTCTTACGAAGATCTTTCAGCGCAGCGAATAACTCAGGATCGGCAGCGGCTGTACCACCACCATATTCGTCATCATCGTCACTTTCTGTATTTTCATAATCGTTATCTTCAACAACTATGATTGTAACAGGG
>CAYHCU010000258.1:0-4495 GCA_964355035.1 uncultured Flavobacteriales bacterium
GTATGCAAATGAATGGCCGATTAGACGGACACATGGTTCAAGGTCATGTTGACACAACGGCTAAAGTTGACAGTATTACTGAAGAGAACGGAAGCTGGAGGTATTATTTTTCATATTCTCCTTCGCCAAAACATATTACAGTTGAAAAGGGCTCTATTTGCATCAATGGTGTTAGCCTTACAGTTGTCGATTCTGAAAATAACAAATTCTCTGTTGCAATAATTCCCTTCACTCACGAACACACCAATTTCCACAAGTTAAAATCCGGCGATGATGTCAATATTGAATTTGATATTATTGGGAAATATGTAGCGAGGCTTCTTAGTTGTGAGTAGTGAATGGTGAGTAGAAAGTAGTAAATGCTGAGTTGAGAGAGTGATATTACGAAACATTTATTGCATACTAAACACACCACTTCGTTTATTACAAAATAGCAACCAAATTGCTCCTTACGCCACTAATCACTACTTACCAATCACTACTCACCAAAGAAAAATGAAAGTAACCGATCACATTTCCAACAGCAACGGCAAAACACTTTTCTCCGTTGAAATTCTTCCGCCCTTAAAAGGAAAAAGTATCAGGAGTATATATGATATTTTAGATCCGATTATGGATTTTAAGCCTGCCTTTGTGGATGTTACTTATCATCGTGAAGAGTATGTTTACAAAAAACGTGACAATGGTTTGCTGGAAAAGTTTTCAATTCGTAAACGTCCCGGTACAGTAAGTATTTGTGCAGCGATTCTCAATCATTACAATGTTGATCCTGTTCCTCATATTATTTGCGGAGGATTTTCCCGTGAAGAAACGGAGAATGCTTTAATTGAGTTAAGTTATTTAGGAATTGATAACTTGTTGTTACTTCGTGGCGATGCCATCAAATCTGAATCTGCTTTTGAACCACATCCCGGTGGACATAAATATGCTTTAGACTTGGCGCAGCAGGTTTCGAATATGAATAGCGGATTGTATCTCGATGAAGAGTTGCAAGAAGTTACGCCATCAGATTTTTGTTTTGGTGTTGCCGGATATCCGGAGAAACATTTTGAAGCACCGAATTTAAAAACTGACCTACGGTATTTAAAAGCGAAGGTAGATGCAGGAGCAAAATTCATTGTCACTCAAATGTTTTTTGACAACAGTAAATATTTCGAATTTGTAGATAAGTGTAAAGAAAATGGCATCAACATTCCTATCATTCCCGGCTTAAAACCGGTGACTACAAAAAAGCAAACTACTGTCCTGCCCAAATTTTTTCATGTCGATCTCCCCGAAGATTTAGCGGATGCTGTAGAGAAATGCAAAACAGATGCACAGGTAAAAGAATTAGGGATAGAATGGTGTGCCAATCAATCCATCGAATTAAAAAAAGCCGGCGTACCTTGTTTGCATTATTATACAATGGGGAATGCTGATATAACTTGTCAGATTGCAAGGAAGGTTTTTTGAGGATTTAGTTGATTTTTTTCTCCCGCTGATTTTCGCAAATTTCGCAGAAAATTTATTTAAGGAATAATTTGATTAATTTTTCTGGGAAGGCTTTATTTCCAGCGGGAAATATTTTTTTGAGAAAAAACAATATTTTTTTGATTTTGATATTGTGTTTTCATTTTTCAGCTAGCTATTTAAACTAATAAGTTTATTATAAGAGTGATTCTCGTTTAGAATAATTTTTATTGAAAATAAAATGATTTTAATTATTTAATTTTGAATGATGACAGAGAATGATATTTCATATCTTATTCGCGGTGCAATATTTAAAGTGTTTAATACATTTGGGCCGGGATTATTGGAATCGGTTTATGTTGCTGCTCTGATTTTTGAGCTTAGCAGTGAAGGTTTGGATGTTAAAGTTGAAGTGCCTGTTCCCGTATTCTATGAAAACAATAAACTAGAACTTGGTTTCCGAATTGACATCCTTGTTGAGAATAAAGTTCTTGTTGAAGTAAAATCAATAAGGGAAATTGCTGATGTTCATCACAAGCAATTGTTAACCTATTTGAAATTATCTAAACTAAAACTTGGTATATTAGTTAACTTTAATGTTGCAGAAATTAAACAAGGAATTTTTAGGAAAGTAAACGGACTTTAGATCAAATTGAATCTGCGCCTTAATCTGCGAAATCAGCGAGATCAGCGGGAGAAAAAAATGGTTGTAATTATTTCCCGCAGATACCGCGGATTCCGCAGATAAAAACGCAGAAATTGTTTAGGAAAGTAAATGTACTTTAGATCAAATTGAATCTGCGCCTTAATCTGCGAAATCAGCGAGATCAGCGGGAGAAAAAAATGGTTGTAATTATTTCCCGCAGATACCGCGGATTCCGCAGATACCGCGGATTCCGCAGATAAAACGCGGGAAATTTCCAGTTTTGCCTTTCCCGAACGACCCGCAATTTAGAGTATAATCAAGGAAAGCTCCTCCTTTTTCACTACCTTCGCGAGCCTTCTAAAATACTAGGCCCAAAAGTGAAAAATATTCGAAATTTCTGCATTATTGCCCATATTGACCATGGGAAAAGTACGTTAGCTGACCGTTTGCTGGAGTATACCCATACTATCAACAAAAGAGATGAGAAAGCTCAGGTGCTGGATGACATGGATATCGAGCGGGAGCGCGGTATCACAATTAAGAGTCATGCTATCCAAATGCAGTATTCTTTTGAAGGCGAACAATACACCCTTAACTTAATTGACACACCCGGTCACGTAGATTTTTCATACGAAGTTTCCCGTTCAATTGCTGCTTGTGAAGGTGCTTTGTTGATTGTTGATGCAGCTCAAGGAATTCAAGCCCAAACAATTTCCAATTTGTATTTGGCTTTAGAAAGCGGACTTGAAATTATTCCTGTCCTGAATAAAATTGACTTACCAAGTGCAGATCCGGAAATGGTGAAGGATCAGATCGTTGATTTGGTTGGATGTGATCGCGCAGATATTATTCCTGCATCCGCAAAAACAGGTTTAGGAATCTATGATATTTTAGAGGCAATCATCAAGCGTATTCATTGTCCAAGAGGAGATCCAAAAGCACCATTAAAAGCATTGATCTTCGATTCAGTTTTCAATTCATTTCGTGGAATCATTGCCTACTACAGAATTTTGGATGGCGAAATTCGTAAAGGTGACAGAGTAAAATTTTTCGCCACCGGCTCAGAATACAATGCCGATGAAATTGGTATTTTGAAATTGGAAAAGGAATCACGCGATGTCGTAAAGACGGGCGATGTAGGTTTTATCATCTCCGGAATTAAAGAAGCAGCAGAGGTAAAAGTTGGTGATACACTTACTCATGTTGCCAGACCATGCATTGAAGCAATCCACGGATTTGAAGATGTGAAACCAATGGTATTCGCCGGAATTTATCCTGTCGATACAGATGAGTACGAAGAGCTGCGTAAGTCAATCGAGAAGTTACAGTTGAACGATGCTTCACTTGTGTTTCAGCCGGAATCTTCTGTAGCACTAGGATTTGGTTTTCGTTGTGGATTCTTAGGGATGTTGCATATGGAAATAATCCAGGAGCGACTAGAGCGCGAGTTCAACATGACCGTAATCACAACTGTCCCGAACGTTTCATATGTGGCTTACTTAACCGATGGTTCTGTAATTGATATTCACAATCCTTCTGAAATGCCCGAGCCAAATTACTTAGATCGCATTGAAGAGCCGTATATCAAAGCACAAATTATTACCAAAGCAGAATTCATTGGAGCAATTATGACCTTGTGTATTGGTAAGCGTGGAGTTATCATGGGACAATCTTATTTAACGACAGATAGAGTAGAGCTTACATTCAATATGCCTTTGGGTGAAATCGTTTTTGATTTCTATGATAAATTAAAATCAATCAGTAAAGGGTATGCATCATTTGATTATCATCCGATTGGGTATCATACAAGTGACCTGGTGAAATTGGATATACGATTAAATGGCGAACCTGTTGATGCTTTATCTGCACTTGTGCATCGCACGCATTCATTTGAATTTGGTAAAAAGATTTGCGAGAAATTAAAAGAGTTGATTACCCGTCAACAATTTGAAATTATTATTCAGGCAAGTATAGGTGCAAAGATCATTGCTCGTGAAACAGTGAAAGCTTTACGTAAAGATGTAACTGCAAAATGTTATGGTGGTGATATTTCCCGTAAACGTAAACTTCTCGATAAACAAAAAGAAGGAAAGAAACGCATGCGTCAGGTAGGTAATGTTGAGATTCCACAGCAAGCTTTTCTCGCTATCTTGAAGCTGGATTGATTTTTCGAAGTTCGAAGTACGTATTTCGATGTTTGATGTTCAAAGTTCAAAGTTCAAAGTTCAAAGTTCAAAGTTCAAAGTTGCCGTGTTTTAAAATTCGGACTGTAGTTTTCATGAAGAAAGTGTATTTATTTTGCATTTTATTTGGAAGAAGGCGAAAAACATTTTTTTTAGGTAGAAGACTTTTGACTTTTGACTTTTGACTTTTGACTTTTGACTTTTGACTTTTGACTTT
>CAYHCU010000259.1:0-4494 GCA_964355035.1 uncultured Flavobacteriales bacterium
ATAAAATAACATAACTATAATAATAAGATACATTATGAATTCATACACAATATTCAATTACATATCCCGAATTTAATTTTGCCTCATTGAAAGCACGAATCAATTCTGCAAATCCTCCAGAATAATCAGGAAGATCAAAGCAATCAACAATTGTTTTTTCTACTTCAGATATTTTATAACGATGATTACCAAATCCTGTCGTTTTTATTCCGATGTATTTATGCAAGGATACTCTTACAAATTTGTATTTCACTCCGAAAACTATTTTCTCGGATTTTTGTTTTGTTGTTTGAATAAATACTGTGTTTGGAAATTGCTCCGTTAATCCAAGTTTGTTTAATGCCGACCAATATGAAACACATCCATCATCAACAAGGCGACAACCAATTACTAATTCATCTTTAAAATTTGTTCGGCAAAATTTTCCTCTTTCAATTCGCGTCAATAATTTTTTATGAACGAGATTCTCGACCATTTCATTAAGGTTTGCGACCTTTCCTTTTAATGTTTTACGGAGTTCGTCCAGAGAAAAAATATCCAACTCCAAATCATCCAACTTATGCAATAGAGCAAGTTGTCTTTGTGTCAGATTTTCCGAAATATAGGTACTTGCTGCCATTACCTTTTGTGTTAATATAAGACCTAAATAATGGGGTTTATCTTCAGTTAAATAGTAATCAAATATATTGAATTATTTACAATAAACAAGTTGAAATTTAGATAATTAGGCTTTTTTTGTCGAAAAATCAATTAATTGCCTGAATATTAGTTTATTGCAGCCACTGAAACGGTCAATACATCAAATGCATCTTCTCTTTATTTATCCACCCGGCTTGGTTTTTATTCTCGACGAAATAAATCTTTAGGTCAGATTGATTTGCATAGTCAACGAAATAAATTTTCTTTTCTGACTGGTTAGCGTATTTAGTAAAAAACCAAACCCCATCATTTTTCCCGGCCTGGTTTTCATTCGCTACTTTATAAACTTTTAAATCAGCCTGATTGGCATATTCAGTCACAAACACTTTTACATCAGCCTGATTGGAGTATTGAACTGAATAAACTTTTTGCGCAGAGGTAAATTCAGCAGAATAAAAAAAAATGGTGAACGCGATAAGTATAAATTTCATTATTTATATGATTTAGACTAAAGGTACAACAAAAATTATTTAGCTACCGCTCTCTCCACGTCGGATCAACGCTCCACAGACTTCTCTCCAAACGGATGAGTTTGTTTTCGGATCTGGGGCCGTCGATGTAATAGAAGGGTGCTAGTTCTTCTCCTACTAAAGCAATGACCTTACTTCTGATCTTCGATAATTTTTCATTGACAGAGTTTTCTGTGGGATTAATGAGCTGATCAATACTGTTGTTGAATTCCGGGATTGTTTTTGGATTTCCAACTTGTTTGTATATTTCTTTTATTTCATCCCTATGTTGGTCAAGATTTTTGAGAGACAAGCCATCCTCATGATTGAGAAACAAAAGGAATAGTGTTTTTTCAAGCGGCGTAAGTTTCAGTTCAATGTTGTCGAGGTCGACAAAGAAAATTCGTTTCTGTGGACCTTTAATACTTAGTTGACTTGGTTTCTGAACAGTTTTAAAACGTTCTCTGAAAAGCATCTGAGTGCGAATACTTTCAAATGTTCTAGTTACCTGACTGATCAGTCGCGGGTCAATATGTTTGCTATATAAAATTTTCTGACAGTCAGGACAGATGTCAGCTGTACGCAGTTTCAAAGTCACTTCTTTTTTTTCTTCGCAGAAGTCATTCAAGCAGCCTCGTGGTGAATGATGAATGTGTTGAACTAGCTCATCATAGTCTTTGAACATTTTAAACTGTAAGATGTTTGCAAGCACTTCATAAGCGATAGGAAACCTTGAGTCACACGGAAGAAAAAATTCCCATTGATCAGTGTGAACAAAGAAATTCGGTTTCCATGAAGGATCTCCACCGGAAAACCAATTCTTTTCGTTTGTATGATCCGTCATAAGAACACAAGCGTCATCTGCTTTTAAAGAGTGTCGTTCACGGTAAGATTTACATTTTTTAAAAATTGAATTCCAGGTTACAGTATTTATTGTAGCAGGAAAAGGTGGCGGCCAGTTATCAATAGAGTCTTCATCTACACGCTCCTCTTTGCATATGTTATAAAGTGCCTTAATTTCAAATTTACCTTGATTGAAAACCTGTTCTTCGATTTCATCATTATCAAAAAAAGATTCAGATTGATCAGTAAAGAATTTCAAGGGACCATCTGTGTTTTGCAGAAGCCCGACTACATTTAAATATTTTTCTTTCGAGAATTCTTTCGACCGTAATAAATGAATGTTCATATAATGCTTTTAAAGATCAGTAAAGTTAATCAATAAAGGATTTGTTTTCTATCCGGCTCACCAAACCAATTAGGAAATCCATTACAAGGTTGTAAGACTATTGAAATCTCTTCCGCCCGCTGCATATTTGTCCTGTACTTTAAAAACAATCATTATGAAAAACAAAAAAACCTATTATTTAATGATTTTGGACCGTAGCGGCTCCATGATCGATTGTGTGAACGAAACGATTTCCGGCTTTAATGAGCAAATACAGATGATCAAAGATCTCCAGATACGGCATTCAGACCAGCAATTTTATATTTCGTTAACGACATTCAATAATCTGCTGGATCATACCTATCAGGAATGCAAGGTAGAAGATATGAAAGAGTTGGATAAAAACAGCTACATACCCAATGGCGGAACAGCTTTATTGGATGCAATAGGCGAGAGCGTCATGAATTTAAAGGCGCGAAAAGGAAACGAATTCGATCGGGACGAAGCCACAGCAGTAGTTGTTATTCTAACAGATGGCCAGGAAAATTCGTCCAGGATATTCAAACTGGAAGCCATTCGGAATATGATTCGTGAATTAGAAGCCGGTTCAAATTGGATGTTTAGTTTTATGGGAGCGACAGTAGATGCCATTGAAGTAGCATCAAGCATGAATATTCGCCGACAAAATTCCGCCCAATTTAACAAGAGTGATATTCAAGGATCAATATATAGTTTAGGAGATTCTTTCGCCGACTATGCAGAAGAAAAAAGTCTAGGAAAGAAACCGAAACGTTTCCTGAAATCAAATGTAGGGAAGGGGAATAAGAAGAAACCGGGGATTTTTTGAGGGGTGGTGTTTGGTGAAGGTTTCGAGTGCAATTGGGGTTTTTAATGCGGAGGGAGTAACTTGAAGGATTGCCGGTCGGGAATGCTGGCCGGTGTTCTTTTTCTTGATAGGGAATAGTATGATTTTTGGCAGCATTCAGGGAGTTGTGGGAATATTTGATATATTCGTAAACTCAGAGGTAGTCGTTTATGTTATGTTAGAGATTTAGCAAAGAGAAGAAAAGTAGTTATTTAAAGTGTTTTTAAGAATTTCAGCCAAATTATGAAAATCAAGTTAAATAACATTACTGATTCTGTCACACAAAAGAATAAATTTGTTTACGGTCAATATAATTATTGCATAAAACGAATATTCTTGTTGTGTGAATACAATTGCATTTAACGAATTGTTATGTGCCACTTTAAAACGACAAGACAATGACTGAAAATGGACTCAATATATCGATCAGGTGGCCAGACAAACAGACTGACCGTGTTTTGCCATTTGGACAACTTACAGAAAGAGAAGAAAAAGTATACCCTTCGCATTTTTTAAAATTTCTTTTTACCTGCGCACTGGAATACTACGAGTTTTACAAGTCACTTATATTGAATTATAAAGTCAAATGAACGAGAGAAAGCTATCAGAACTGCAGAAAGAGTATAGAGCTTTCTTTTTAGAGAAGATGACACTTTATGGGGTTAAGTCACCGGCTGAGTTAAACAAAGATAAAAAGAGTGATTTTTTCAACGAGATTAAACAAGATTGGGCAAAACATAAACTAGCGAAGAATAAAATAAAGGAAGTTGACAACCAAAAGGTTCAACCTATTCTAGAGGAGCCGGTAGAAGTTTATGAACAAACAGAAAACGAAAACAAAACAACCAGTCCTGTAAATAAATGGATTGAACAAGAACAAAAAACGCAACAACCAAAGGAAAGGAGACAACCGCTATCTGATAAAAAAACACCTCGACAGGAAGAAGAAAGACCGAGAGAGTTCACAAAACAAATAATTAAGTCGGAGCCGAATGCAGAGCAAACAGACGACTTAAGAATATTGTTTAACCCTAATAGCCATTTCGCACAAGAAGACCAATACCTCTACCCTGTAGTGAAAATGCCCAAACAAAACACTATTCTAAAACTACCAAGAACTGGTCGTTCAAATCAAAAGGGGTATAAGGAAAATGACTTCTATAACAAAATAAAGCAAACTATTACGGACATTGAAATGACAGACAATGTTCATATGGTAATACCAAATTTCAATAAACCGTATGAACCAGATATTGTTTTATTTGACAAAAAATTAAACCTCTATATAGATGTTGAAATTGATGAGCCTTATG
>CAYHCU010000260.1:0-4484 GCA_964355035.1 uncultured Flavobacteriales bacterium
TTTTTCACCGTTAAAAATGACGGTGGCGGTGGACGTTTCGTTTTTAGCCATTGTTGATTGATTTATCGGATACGTTTTCGGTGATTGCCATCACTCCTCTGTGGCCATACTCTTTGGCAAAGATTTCGCTAAGCTTCATTACCTCGGCATGAAAAGTCTTGGAATACCATTTTTTGGGTCTCCTTCGGTTTCCAAGCATTTTTCCGGAAAGTCGGCGTGATGTGGCTGATTCTTTCACATCCCCGATCTTGACACCCCTGCCGACACCCATATCGACAAAGCGACCATAATACTCAAAAAGCAGGGTGATTTTCAGCACATTTCCCTGTGCTGATGCCAGAACATTGTATTGAAAGCTTTGGAGAAGTGCACCGGAATTGCCAACCTTATTAATGGCGAGCTTCTTCTTCCATTTGATAATGGTGATCTTAGCCCAGGCCTGGGCTATTTCACGTTCGGAAAGTTTGGGTTGAGTGGAGCTTTGCATTGAGCAAAGAAAGGCGCAATGCTAAGGATGGTAAAGGACACAAAAAAAGCCAATCAATGGCCTCGTATTTCTTTCAGGAGTACAATAGCCACCTAAAGGAAGTGACTTTGAAACAGTAACTGACGGAAGAAAAAAAATGATTAGGAACTTCATTACCTATGAAGAACGGAACCCAATCTCTGTTTGATTGATGCTGTACGCTTTAAATATATTCAATTATTTGAGTTTACCAGACCTTTAATAAATTGATATCCTCCAAAAATAATTGCTCCCCAAAAAATGTACCCAACGTGGGCAACAGTGAGAACAGTTCCTCCAATGCACCATAAAGCACCGTAAAGCATATCCTTGTTAGCTCTTTCCTTTTTCCCTTGCTTAATTTGCATTTCAATATTTTCAACAACAATTGTGGCATTCGCTTCTTCTAGGCCTTTTTCTACTAAGATATCAATTACCTCGCCGGAATTTTTTCTTTCGTTTACAAGTAAATTAGCAGCATAATCATAAATTTGATTAACTGTAATTTCCTCTTTTCTTTGAATTAAATCTTTCATGGTGTCTGTCGGGATTTTCCTTTCCAACAGTTGTTCTTCGACTAGCTTGACGTATTCTGGTTGATAATCAGAAGCATTTATATAGATATCAGCCAATTCATTATCGGTTTTCTCTTTGATTTGAGTTTCAAAATCTTTTGTCATATTATTGTTTTTATGTTACAAACGGATTATGACCAAAAAGGGGAAGGTATCTCCTCAAATCAGAAGAGAGACTATTGTTTCGGTGCGTAATAATATGAGTCGCCAATCAATTTTTTATCAGATTCTATTTTATTTCTTTTGTCGTAATCGTGATTATTTTTTTCTCATTATCAATAATGATTTTACCATACTTACTTAATGCACTTTGACCAAAAAGGAGTGGAGCGTCTTTGTTATGAACGACAGAGGCATTAATGTTTTTCAATATCAAACCTCCAAAATCAACTTTTCGAAAAAGCACTTTTGTTCCTATTTCAACATCTCCATTCGCATCCATATATTTCTGAGTTCCTAAAATATCCTCTGAATTAAGGTATCCGTTTTTAAGCATAAATTGAACTTCGGTTTGAGAAATTGAAATATCACTTGCTCCGGTATCGAATATTAAGTTTAGACCAAGGTCGTTTATTTTACAAGGAATTTCATAGACCCCAGATCCCTTGGATTTCATTTGTATTGATACTGTTTCGGAACTTTTTTTAAGTTCAGTGGGTTTTTCCTCTGTAGTTACTTTTAACGATTCCTCAAAAGTGTTTTTCCATTCTTGAACCAGACTTTTGAATTCTGGCAGATTGCGAATATTATCTACGTCATCATCTATTGACAAGTGAACAAAGTCTCTATACCCTTTTTGAAACGCGATTTTCAGGCTTGCAATAGCTTCATCCGGTTTATTCATCAATGAATATAAACATGTGGCATCATAATAATTTCCATCTATTGGATATTGTGATAAAATTTGATTTAACCAGGCAATTGCTTCGTCATTTCGACCCAAGTGAAATAGCGCATATTGACGGCAATTTCCTTGTTCGCTAACAATTGTATCAAGCGACAAGATGGATAAATAATCTTCTTTTGCTTTGGAGGGATTTTTCAACTGAGATTCATATAAACGCCCTCTGTTTAAATAGGTGTAAACATACTTTTTATCAATAGATATGGATTCGTTATAATCAGCTAAAGCACCTTCAAAGTCCTTTACAAACTCTTTAGTCCAGCCCCTTCGATAATAAAACCATGATTCACGAGGTTCCAATTCAACCGCTTTTGTAAAATCTTTAATTGATCCTAAATAATCTCCTAATAAGCGTTTAGCATCCCCCATGCGTCCGTATAAATAGGCATTAGAAGAATCAATGGAAATCGCCTCAGAAAAGTCAGCGATAGATAGCTCATACATCCCTAAATTAGAATAGCACTTTCCTCTGTATGATAACAAGTTAGCTCTAAAACCTATATCGGATAATTCCATCACCTTTGTATAATCAGTGATAGCAGCATTGAAATTATTTTTACCTTCATAAAGCTGAGCCCTAACATAATACCAAATATATTTTTTGGGGGAAGAAGAAATTTGGGCATTCACTTTCGAGAATGCTAAAGGATAGTTCTTCTCTGAATATGCAATAAATAAGTTCAGGTTTCTTGTGTTGGATTCATCGAGTAGGAATAATTCAAACATATCGTCAATTGCCTCTTCGTATTTTTTCTGTTCATAGTAAACCTCGGCTCGAAATCTATAACCTTCACTGTATTCAGGAGAAAGTTTAATTAATTGATTCAGAATCTTTTCAGCTTCGCCATAGTTTTTCAGAGTTAAATAATTCCTGCCCAAACCTGCCCACGCAACTACATACGATTCATCAATTTTCAAGGCTTTGCGGTAATCAGATTCAGATTTATCAAACTCTTTTAAATCAAAGTAAATCTGTGCTCTGTCACAGTATATTTCGGGATCATCAGGAGATAACTTTAATGCAATCGCATAATTTTCCAACGCCTTATTGTAATTTTCGATTTTTAAATAAATATCTCCCCTTATAACATGAGCGCCAGTTAACACATCTTTATCCTTTGCAGAACAATATTTTATGGTATTATTTATATCGCTCAATGCAGCTGCGTTTTGGTCTTGGTATGAATAAATTACTGCACGATAATAGAAAGACATGGTGGATTTGGGATTATCCTTAATTTCCCGACCAAAATAATCAAGTGCCTTGTCAAGGTCTTTGTCATTATAGGCTTTTACACCTTGCTCGAAATTATAGCTTTGAGCATTAGATATGAGAGCTGTAAATAATGCCAGGTAAAGAAATAGAGATTTTCTCATAGGTCGAAATATAAATACATAGTACGTTCAATCGTTTTCATTCTTCAAATTTGAATTCTTATAAACTATAACAGAACCAGCCAGATAGTCATGAATAGCTTTCCTTTTTAAATTACCATAAACAGTCATAAGTGAAATCCAACCGAGTGTAGCTTTCACAATGAACCTTAGGATTGCTATAGGGAATAGTATATTTTTTGTTTCATCTGACTCTCTTTTAACTCTGATTCCAATTATCATATGTCCAATAGTTCCTCCAAAAATACTGGTAAATAGAGGATCATACAGAATGAAAATGAATACAAATGCTACAATTCGCGCACTATCAGGTACACTTGTAAAGAGCGAAAAGAAATAAGAAATGGTGAACATGAAAACCACAATGACAATACCATCAATTGCAATTGCCTTTATTCTGTCCAAAATGCCAGGATACCTTTCTTCAAGCATATATTTTTATTAAAAAAAAAGTGAATTATAATTGCAATAATGAAACCGTTACTTATCAGTAAAAGTAGTAATATATTGCCACACCAATTCAGTTGTAATAATATCTTTTGAAGATTTATTAAAAATAATCAGATCAAATAGAATGTGAGGTAAATAATAGGTTATCAATCGACCCAGTTTGTAAATATATTTTCCAAGTCAAGACAATCCTCAAGCTTATATGAGTACATCATACCATAATCATTATCAAACACCGGTCCCAGCATCTCATAACTCACTGAATTGATATTGAACCCTGGAATGGCTTTCATGGTAAGCAGTTCACATTTCATGTGGTCATGCAGCATCCTGGCAATGATATCTGTCCCGATCTGCTTCATTTTTGAGAGAATTGAAATTTCACCGGAAAAATCATCAATCTGACCGAGGTGGCCAATGATCAGGAACCCTGCATTGATCGAATCCAGGATATTATCCAGGTTTGAAGCTTCAAAATTTCCGGAAAGGCTTGTCAGGATCAGAGCAGGGTATTTGATGTTGGACCGCAGAGCTGCGAGCGGCTCGTTGATGTCCATCATGTAGAAATCCTTGATTTCCTTGTGCTCGTGGGCAAGGGTACGGAAATACTCAACGTAGCTGTTAATGTCGGTCATAGGAATCGATCTTATGCATA
>CAYHCU010000261.1:0-4462 GCA_964355035.1 uncultured Flavobacteriales bacterium
AACCTTTTTTAGAGGTTTAGGAGAAGCTTTTGCCTTTGGAGCAGCCTTTACGGGAGCTTTTTTTACTGGCGCTGATTTAGCCTTTTTAGCCGGAGCGGCTTTCGCTTTTTTAGCTGGGGCCGACTTCGCTTTTGGCTTAGGAGCAGCTTTCGCTTTTTGTTTAGTGTTAGTCTTCTTACTCATATGAAAACGCTATTGAAAATTGTTGTTTTGATGCATAATTCGGACTATTTAAGCCCGGAAGTGTGTTTTTGAATGATAATCAGCGTTTGAATCTCTTCGTCAACCTCTATATTGACCGTATCTTGGCCTTCAAGGTGGTCAACAAGATCAAATTTCGCTGCTAAAATTTCGGCGCAAATATAATCTTTATTATTTATCAAAGAGTTTCTAATTCCGGGATGTTCCAACACTTTCAGGTCGATCTTATCCGTCACTTCATAGCCTTTATCTTTGCGGATATTCTGAATTCTGTTGATGAATTCACGGGCAATTCCCTCCTCTTTTAAGGCCGGGGTTAAAGTAATATCCAAGGCCACCGTCAAGCGCCCTTCACTCGTCACTTGCCAACCCGGAATATCTTCTGAACTAATTTCTACATCTTCTTCTGTGATGCTCACATTTTGACCTAACACTTCGAATTCAAATTTCTTCTCTGCTTCAAGTGATTGGATTTGTTCCTGCGTCATAGCCACTACGCATGCGGCAACATCTTTCATTAAGCCGCCGACTTTTTTTCCAAGCACCTTGAAATTTGGTTTGATCTTTTTAATGAGAACACCTTTTGTATCGGTGATGTATTCAATTTCTTTTACGTTGACTTCAGCAAGAATTAAATCCTTCACTGCTTCAACTTTTGTATGAAATGATTCATCGAGAATAGGAATTAGAATTTTATTCAATGGCTGACGAACGCGGATATTTACTTTCTTCCGCAACGATAAAACCATCGATGAAATCTGTTGCGCCAATTCCATTCTCTCTTCGAGTGCTTTGTCGATGATTGCCGGATTGAATTCAGGAAAATCGGCAAGATGCACTGAGGTTGCTTTGCGACGATTACTTACCTTATTCAAATCACGGAATAAACGATCGCTGAAGAATGGTGCAATTGGCGACATCAACAATGAAACTGTTTCCAAGCAAGTATACAGAGTTTGATACGCCGCGATTTTATCTAAAGAATATTCTCCTTTCCAAAAACGTCGTCGACTTAAACGAATGTACCAGTTACTAAGATGTTCAGAAACGAAATCAGAGATGGCTCTAGCTGCACGTGTTGGTTCGTAATCAGCAAAACTTTCGTCTGCAATTTTTATAAGTGAATTTAATTCTGATAAAATCCATCTGTCGAGTTCTGTTCTATCTTCTACAGGAATTTCTTTTTCTGCAAAAGTAAATCCGTCGATATTAGAATAGAGAGCGAAAAATCCATATGTATTGTATAATGTACCGAAGAATTTTCTTTGCACTTCAGTAATTCCGTCGAGATTAAATTTCAGGTTATCCCATGGTTGGGCATTTGATATCATATACCAACGAGTAGCGTCAGCACCGAATTTTTCGAGCGTTTCAAATGGATCAGCAGCATTACCAAGACGCTTCGACATTTTATTGCCGTTTTTATCGAGCACAAGTCCGTTGCTTACAACATTTTTATAGGCAACAGAATCAAACAACATAACAGAAATTGCATGCAGTGTAAAAAACCATCCGCGTGTTTGATCGACACCTTCAGCGATGAAGTCTGCCGGGAAAGACGTTTTAAATTCCTCCGCATTTTCAAACGGATAATGCCATTGCGCATAAGGCATAGCACCGGAGTCGAACCATACGTCGATCAGATCCAGTTCGCGTTGCATTTTTTTTCCTGAAGGTGAAACCAAAACGATTTCATCGACATAAGGACGATGCAATTCAAATTGGCCGCCATTTGCTTTTGCTGTTTTCACCGGATTTGATTTCATAAAACCGGCAGCAACAGATTTCTCAACTTCTTCTTCTAATTGCGCAACAGAGCCAATACAAATTTGTTCGCTGTAATCATCATTTGCCCATAGCGGAAGAGGAATTCCCCAAAAGCGTGAGCGAGAAAGATTCCAGTCAACCAAATTCTCCAACCAATTTCCAAAGCGTCCGGTGCCGGTTGATTCCGGCTTCCAATTGATGGTTTTATTTAATTCCACCATTCTTTCTTTCGCAGCAGTAGTGCGAATGAACCATGAGTCGAGTGGATAATATAGAATTGGCTTATCAGTTCTCCAGCAGTGCGGATAAGTATGTTCGTATCGTTCAGACTTAAATGCTTTGCCTTCTTTTTTTAATTTGATAACGAGGCGTTCATCGACAGTAAGATATTTATCACCGCCTTGTTTTTTTATTTCGATTGCTTTCTCTTCATCGTTAAGATAAGCTTCCTTCACAAATTCGCCGGCATAATCAGAAACTTCAGAAGTAAATCTTCCTTGCTTATCAACCAATGTCAGTGAACCGATTCCATTTTGTTTAGCAATACGAAAATCGTCTGCACCAAAACTTGGAGCGATATGTACGATTCCTGTTCCGTCTTCAGTAGTCACAAAATCCCCGACTAAAACTCTGAAAGCATCGCCATCGGTTGGCTGAGCGTATGGAAGTAATTGCTCATAAGTTGCACCTTCCAATTCTTTTCCTGAAACTTCTCCCAGAACTTGAAAAGGAATTGCTTTATCGCCGGCTTTATAATCTTCGAAAGTAATTTCAGAATTTTTTTCCGGAAAATATTTGTGAAGTAAATCTTTTGCCAGAATCACAACAACACTGTTTTCTGTATTCGGTGTAAAAGTTTTTACAGCAACGTATTTTATTTTAGCCCCTACTGCCAAAGCCGTATTCGACGGCAGCGTCCAAGGCGTAGTAGTCCAAGCAAGAAAATAAACGTTTTCGGCTGCAAGTGACACCGCCAAACTTTGAACTTTGAACTTTGAACTTTGAACTTTAAACATCGCCACTGCCGAAGTATCCTTCACCATCTTATAAGTCCCCGGCTGATTTAATTCATGGGAACTTAAGCCCGTTCCTGCAGCAGGAGAATACGGTTGAATTGTAAAACCTTTATACAACAATCCCTTTTCATAAAATTTCTGAAGAAGGTTCCAACATGTTTCGATGTAATCATTTTCAAACGTCACATACGGATTTTCGAGATCAACCCAATAGCCCATTTTTCGAGTGAGGTCATCCCAGATGTCTTTATATTTCATTACCTCCTTACGGCAGGCTTTGTTATAATCTTCTATTGAAATTGTTTTTCCTATATCATCTTTACGAATGCCCAACGTTTTTTCTACAGAAAGTTCGATTGGCAAACCATGTGTATCCCATCCTCCTTTACGTTTTACCTGAAAGCCTTTAAGTGTTTTATAGCGACAAAAAATATCTTTAATCGCACGCGCCATAACATGATGAATTCCGGGCAAGCCATTCGCTGACGGCGGACCTTCATAAAAGGTAAAAGCCGGTCGGCCTTCACGAGAAGTGACGCTGGCTTCAAAAGTTTTCTCCTCTTCCCAGTTCTGCAGTACTTCTTTAGCAATCGAGCTGAGGTTGAGGTTGTTGTATTCGGGATATTTAGACATAACTTAGTACAAAATGGGGGCAAAAGTACGAAAAAAAAGGGATTAAGATGGGTTCATTAATTAGGGTCAAAATAAGCGCTATTATTCTATTTTTGTAGAACAAATAAAAAACATGTCAAACCAGATCAACTCATCAAAAGCACCTGAACCGGTAGGCTTATATCCACACGCCCGTCGCATAGGGAATTTACTTTTTTTATCGGGAGTTGGTCCGCGTGAAGTGGGGACGAAAAAAATTCCCGGTGTTGAATTAGATGCAAATAACAATATTGTAAGTTATGACATAGCCGCACAATGTCATTCTGTTTTCAAGAATGTAAAAATTATTTTAGATGAAGCCGGTAGTTCATGGGAAGAAATTATTGACGTAACCGTTTATCTCACCAACATGAAAGATGATTTTCCGATATACAATAAAATCTGGGCAGAATATTTCAGCAAAAATCCGCCCTGCCGTACAACGGTTGAAATTAATTGTTTGCCCACACCGATAGGGATTGAGTTGAAGGTTGTAGCTGAAGTTAGGTGAGTGGTGATTGGTAAGTAGTGCGACTGTGGTTAACTGTGTTTCAATTGTAAGTTTTAATTTTATTTAATTGAATTACTCCAAATTGTTTTTGTTCTTTTTAAATGGGCTATCAAATTGGGTTATTGTATATTTACTACGATGCAAAGATTTAAGTTGTGCAATTGCTTCTTGATTTAATTTAATCAACCTTTCTTGAGGCGTCATTCTAAGTCTTATAAATGTTGCATTTATACTTTCCGGGTTCGCTAAAACAGTTAGCTGATGAAGGTCAGCAAAATCCCTGATGTTTCTACCATGCATTGATTCTTCAGGATTT
>CAYHCU010000262.1:0-4459 GCA_964355035.1 uncultured Flavobacteriales bacterium
TCGCCAATGTGATTCGCCTTACTTATTATTGATTTTAAGGTTTATCTCAATAAGCTATAAAGCAAAAAAGCTATCCCGCAATATGCAGGATAGCTTTTTTCATTCTCAGATCTTAACTACAGTTCAAAAATGTAATTGAATGTATACAACTTCCCCATCAGTGAAGATTACTTTTTTGTCTCTGCATCCAATTTTTTCTGTCGTAAACTTTCTTTTATTTTTTCAATTTTCGACCAATGTATACGTGCTGGAATTACACCAAATCTTAAGAAAGAAATAGTATTTGAAATCTTTCTTTCTGTGTCATCTTGAATAGTTAATTTATGATACATTCCAAATGAGTTTCGTATATGTGATTCATCTGGTTCTGATTTATAGGACATCAACCAGTTAATTACCCACTGCTCCTTAATTTCATTTTTCTTATAAGGTACATTATAACGAATAAGACAACTTGACAAAAGTCCATCACTTTTTTCGTTCCTATAATATTCATCCATTGCACCATCTGTAACAGTACACCCTGCCCACTCTTGCATCTGTTCTTCTTGGTATGCCTTTACTAAGGCTGTTCCAACAAGGATTTGATTTATGAAGGGTGTTTGATCGTTGGTTTTCTTACCTGAAAAAGTTAAATTTCCGAAAGTAATTGCTCCTCTTAATGGAAGTCCAACAATCATTGATCTAGCAAGGATATTTGATATTGTTGAGCAAAGCCAACCAAATTGTACAACAGTTGGGTCAGAATTTTTTTCCATATCAACCCAAAGACAAATGCTATCTGATATCAGTATATAATTAATAGGATAAAATTTTTGTGGCTTTGAGGTTCCTGACTGCAGAGTGAAATTATCAAGGCTTTCATTAAGTTGTTCTACTACCAATGATTCAAAAAGAGACACTACTTTTTCATGTTCATTGTTATTTACCAATTCCTTAAATCCAAGAATATCAAGTAATGCTACGAACGTTTTCATTGAATGATTTATCAGCCGACATTGTAATGATCTTTATAATGTGCTAAATTTATTCATCACCTACGGAACAATATCATATACAATTATGCTAATATAACAATCGACTGTGTTAGCAGTCCAATTTTTAAACTTATAGCCGGTATTTGAAGCTATCCAAAAAGGGAAAGAAACGGAATTCCTATAATACTCGCTAGCTATAGTACCCGTATAATTCCAAGAAATAATATCAATAGAAGATGTAAAATTAGTTCCCCCCAAAGTATCAAGGTTAAGAGACACCGAACCATATCCATAATTCCTTATACCCACTGAAACAATCTTATAAACTTGGTTAGCCGGGACAATACCCTGAATCTCTTGCAAGTGTTCTATTGGGTAATTGATTACTCTATTGAATTGAAGATTTTGCGCAAGAGAATGAGAATGAAATAGGATGCACAGAAGAAATGAATAAACAAAGTATTTTTTTTTCATATTTAATTTTCTAAGTACAATAATGTCTGGTTTCTTCTTATCTGTCTTTTGATACTATCACTGATATCCTTAGCATACATTGAATATGGCACTGATAAAAGTTGGGATGTTCCCATAAAAACAAAATTGCTTCCGGCGGTCGTATCCAATTCAACCTTTAAAAAATAATTGTCGTTTCCCCAATTTACTGCCGAGAAGTTACCACTGATAATATTGCCACTTCCTATTTGGGCCGTTATAAGGCCAAATGAATTCGAATTAAGTGTTTGACTTTCCGAATAAACAACATTGCCTGAAATATTATTTTTTAAAATGTCAAATTTTAAACTTACATTCTTATTCGGCATGACGAGACCAATACCAGTCCTAAGAATCGTCTGATAATTAAATCCTTCTGCAATTTGACCGAAACAATTGGAAAATGAGAGTCCTATAAGTATTGCTATTAATGCTATATTAATCAATATTTTACATTCAATATTTTTCATTTTTAATTTGTATAGGATTTAGAAAAAAAAATAGGGCAACTAACCCAAATAATTTCAATTCTATTATTTTTCATTTTGAATGTGCATAATTACAAATATACGCCCCGCCTTGATAGGAGGCATTAAGTGACATGAAAATATCGCCTGATGCATAGATTCCAGAACCTGAATAAGTCACATTTCCTGCAACTTGTGAATCAATTGTTAGGGAGTCTCCATGAACATTCATAATTAATGTAAATCCATTTAATGCGTCTATTTGATGCCAGAACCAGACAGTCTCAGATGTTCTCACTGATATAATAATCTTATCTCCAAAGTTATCACCATGACTACCCGTACATGCAGCATCTCCATAATATGTACCGTATATGTCAGACGCTATGGAGTCTGTGTTGGTAGTGGCGTTAGAAGTGCTAGCACCTTTCGCAGTTTCATCCTTCTTTTTACAGGATGAGGTTGCGATTAATAAAATAACGATGGCGAATAGTGATAGTGTTTTCATGCGAACAATATTTCATACAATAATAACACAATTCCCCACCAAATAAAACGACTCTGAAAATCCGAATATGGGGAGAAAAGGGGGTATTTGCCCCCCCGGTGTCCACTAAAAAATAATCCCTTATAAATTATTAGTTTACAAGGGATTATAACTCTCAGTTGTGCCCGAAGTGAGACTCGAACTCACAAGGAAATTACTCCAACGGCTTCTGAGACCGCAACGTTTACCAATTTCGCCATCCGGGCCTGTCTGCCGACTAGGCAGGCTATTGGCTTCTACAAGCCAAACAAGCATCAAAAAAAATCTTTGATGCCTGCTCTCGTAAACGAGGTGCCCAGGACTGGACTCGAACCAGCACGGTTGCCCGCTACCACCTCAAAGTAGTGCGTCTACCAATTTCGCCACCTGGGCATTTTTCAAAGGGACGCAAAAGTAAAAAATATTGTGAGAAAAAAAATTGAAACGTTATTATTTCGTTACGTTGAACCGACCCCAGGTTCTCTTCTTCGCATCAGTATTGGTTATTTTATACACATAAATGCCGGGTTTGAACCCACTACAATCTATTAGGATCCTGCTGATTGTGATTCCACTACGCAACATCATTCGTTTGCTGCATATATCATAAACGGCCAGCTCAAACGGTTCAGCATCAGGGTTGGCGAAATCAATCGTAAAGTTGCCCTCGGAAGGGTTTGGATAAATAGTAGATTTTATTGGCTTGAAATGGATGTCAGAAATACCTTCAACAAAATCAGCAAAGCAAAAATTATCATATACAAGGCCTCCAAGATTATCATAGATACTGTCACTGAAAAATGAGAAACGGTATAGTATGGTGTCACCTATATTGAAGTTGTGGATTGAAATCAGGTTCACCAGATCCACCTCGAACGATTTGCAGACATATGAATGACCGGTAAGTACTGGCTTAGCTGTCCACCAGGCAAAGTTGTTACTATAGGCAGTGTCCATCATGTTGATCCATGTTATTCCTTTATCAAGTGATATTTCTATTGTACCATAATCATTGAGTGAGTCTGATTGAACGTAGTAATTTCCTGATAGCATCTTGAAACCAAATACATCGCCCGATGTCGCGATGTTTGTGATCGTGAAAACTGAGTGATTGTTCGCCGGATAAGGCAAAGTTGTGTCTGTTAAAATGCCCACTGTGCTGCAAACAGTGGAATCCAATACTGCCTTTTGAGAGTTTCCGATTTGAAAAATGTTTCCGGGATACGCAATGGTATCAATCGTTACATGATAATTGCAGGCTGTATCATCAAAGGTAATACAGTAAGATTCATCATAACACTGACAATAAACATTTTCAGAAATTAATAAGAGAATGATGGCTAAAAAAATTTTCATGCGATTGGTATTTTGTTTTACAATTATTTCAAGCTACCAACTTAATAATTAATTAGCCCCGAAAACCTTTTACTTCAGATACCTGTCAAGCCAGTCATAAAACGTGCGTTGCCACAATACACTGTTTTGCGCTTTTAACACCCAGTGGTTTTCATCATGAAAAGTAAGCAGTCTGGCAGGAATGTTCATCATGCGCGCTGCAGTATATGCTTCAAGCCCCTGCTCATAGGGAACACGGTAATCCTTTTCATTCGTGATGATGAGTATAGGAGTATCCCAGTTCTTAATGAATTTATGCGGTGAGAACTTTTCATAATCTGGCGACCCTTTCCAGTAAGGTCCGCCGAATTCATGATTATTGAACCATAGTTCTTCAGTTCCACCATACATACTCTCAAGATTGAAGGTCCCATCGTGTGCGATGAATACTTTAAATCGCTTATTGTGATGTCCGGCCAGCCAAAAAACGGAATAACCTCCAAAACTAGCCCCCACAGCTCCAAGCCTGTCCTTATTTACAAATGGTTCTTTGCACATGCTGTCAATGGCACTGAGGTAATCTTTCATGCATTGCCCTCCCCAATCCCGGCTGATCTCATCATTCCACTCTTCTCCAAAACCCGGAAGCCCGCGCCTGTTTG
>CAYHCU010000263.1:0-4445 GCA_964355035.1 uncultured Flavobacteriales bacterium
AATTTCATGAAGTATCGGTTTCGGTTTTTCTTTCCATGAATGTTCGCTGGGTGTTTGCTGCATCATTTTATTGATCATCAAATGCATGTCATTCATTTCTTTTTTCATCTCGAAGATCACCTTATATAAAATGTCTCTTTCATTGAATTCTTTGCTGTAATTTAATTCATCTCTCATTAAAACCGGAAGGTTATTAAGCGGAGCAGGAGGTAGATAATTAAGTAATGTCTCTGCAGTAACTTCTCTGGTTTTTTCTAAAATAGACATTTGTTCAGTAATATTTTTCAACTGCCGAATATTTCCCGGCCAACGATAATCCGTAAGAATTTGCATGGCCTCAGGCTGTAATGATAAGGTCGGAATTCTATAACGTTCAGCAAAATCATGTGCAAATTTTCGAAAGATTAAATGAATGTCTTCTTTTCTGTCACGCAAAGGAGGTACACGAATTGGAACTGTATTCAAACGATAGTAAAGATCTTCTCTAAATTTACCATTCTCAATTGCACGAAGCATGTCAACATTTGTCGCTGCTACAACTCTTACATTTGTTTTTTGTGATTTCGAAGAACCAACTTTTATAAACTCACCGGTTTCTAATACACGTAGCAAACGAACCTGTGTGTTCAGAGGTAATTCACCAACTTCATCCAAAAATATTGTTCCGCCATTACTTACTTCAAAATATCCTTTTCGCGCTTCATGTGCTCCGGTGAACGATCCTTTTTCATGACCGAATAATTCAGAGTCAATCGTTCCTTCAGGAATAGCGCCACAGTTCACTGCTATATAAGGCCCGTGTTTACGCGGACTCAATTGATGGATGATCTGCGGAAAAACTTCTTTCCCAACTCCGCTTTCTCCCGAAATTAAAACAGAAATTTCTGTCGTCGCAACCTGCTTTGCAACATTAATTGCATGCGCCAACAACGGAGAGTTTCCGATAATTCCAAAGCGGGCTTTTATTTCGTTTATGCTCATTTGTTAGTGAGTGGTAAGTAGTGAGTGGTAAGTGGTAAGTAGTAAGCAGATTAGTGTCTTTGAATATTCTTGTTAGAAAATTGTAAGCAGTTAGTTTTTTGACTTTTGACTTTTGACTTTTAACTTTTTTTTGAACTTTGAACTTTGAACTTTGAACTTTGAACCTCGAACCTCGAACCTCAAGCAGCCCACCATTCACCACTTACCACTCACTACTCACCTAAAAGTGTTGCCGGAGTACAATCAACAATTGTAACCTCAACATAATCTCCGGGTTTGTGATTTTTTCTTGGGAGAATGACTACTTTGTTTTCAGAGTTGCGTCCTGATAAAAAATCATTCGAGCGTTTCGAAAAATTTTCTACCAAAACCATACTTCTTTTTCCTATATCTTTTTTATTGCTGATGTGTGAAAGACGACTTTGCATTTCTATGATCTCGGAAAGACGTCGCGATTTTATTTTCTCATCGATATCATCCGGATATTTTCGTGCAGCCAAAGTCCCTGAACGTTCTGAATATTTGAACATGTATGCAAAATCAAATTCCGACCATTCCATCAGACTTAATGTATCCTGATGCTCTTCTTCCGTCTCAGAACAAAATCCGGTGATGATGTCAGTCGATAAACCTGCTCCGGGTAAAATCCTGCGGATGGCTTCGATTCTGTCCATGTATTGTTCACGCGTATAACCACGATTCATTTTATCCAGAATCCGGGAGCTGCCGGACTGAACCGGAAGATGAACATATTTGCAAATGTTTTCATATTTCGCCATCACATATAAAACGGCATCTGTCATATCGCGGGGGTTGCTCGTAGAAAAACGAACTCTCAATTGATCGTTAACTTGTGCAACACGTTCCATCAAATCAGCAAAAGTGGTGAAGTTCTTTTGCTCGCTTTCAGGCAATTTATGATCCATTGCTAAATTCACAATTTCAGGATCGAGATCTTTTTTCTGTCCACCACCCCAGAATAAATAAGAGTCAACATTTTGTCCGAGTAAAGTCACTTCACGGTAGCCCATGTCGAACATTTGTTTTGCTTCCTTCACAATTGATTCCGGATCACGGCTACGTTCGCGTCCGCGCGTGAAAGGCACAACACAAAATGAACACATATTATCACAACCACGCGTTATAGAAATGAAACCGTTGATTCCATTTGTTCCTAATCGCACCGGACTAATTTCTGCATAGGTCTCTTCGCGTGAAAGCAAAACATTCACAGCCTTTTGTCCGGACTCTGCCGTCGCCAATAAATTCGGAAGATCACGATATGAATCCGGTCCAACGACAAGGTCGACCAGTTTTTCTTTTTCCATCAGCTGATCTTTCAATCGTTCAGCCATGCAACCGAGTACACCGACAATTAGTTCGTCGTTACGTTTTTTATTTTTTTTGATTTCGCGCAATCGTGCCCAAATTCTTAATTCAGCATTATCGCGAATAGAGCATGTGTTCAGGAAAATCACACTGGCTTCTTCAATCACCTTGGTTGTTTCATAACCCATGCCCACCATTATAGAAGCAACTATTTCGCTGTCCGAAAAATTCATCGCACAACCATAGCTTTCCAGATACATCTTTTTTCCGTTCGAGATCACCGGCACTTCAGCCATTACAGCTTCACCCTGACGGTCCTCGTCGATCACTTTATTGCCTTCCAAATGCATTGATTAAAAATTGAAAGGCAAAGATAGGTTTAAAAAGGGTACGTGACAAGTTGGCAGAGCGCTAAAATTGGAGGAATTAAGGCAAAAATCAGAATTCAAAAGTCAAAAAGGGAAGTTTGTCTTTTTGGGAGGTCAAAGGTTAAGGGTCGAAGGTCATTTCGAAATTCATGATAACCTGCGATTATTCTTTGTGATTGGCGCAATCTACAGGAAAAGGATGCTGTTCCATTGGGATGATTTTTTTTAATATTGAAGTAGTTATTGCAAAAAAAAACATTAATTTTGAGTAATGTAAATATGGCATTGCATTCTTCAAAATGAGAAACAATTTTTTTTCAATCTTTATACTAGCAACTTTTTTCTGTTCAGCACAACCAAACATTCAGTTTGAGAATCAGTATGGTAATGGCAATGTTTATGGCGGTAGTGCAACTAAGGATGGTGGTAGTATTCTCACGGGTTTCGTTTTCCCATATGCTTTCCTTTTAAAAGTAGACAGTGTTGGAATTGAGCTATGGAGAAAGGCGTATGGAGATTCTGTTGGACTTTCGCCTGATAATTTCGGATATGCAGTTATTCAAACTGTAGATGGAGGATATTTATTTACCGGACAATATCAGCCCTATTATAATTTAAGAAAAGTTTGGGTAGTTAAAACGGACTCATCCGGAAATGTTTTGTGGGATTCAACTTTTGCATCCGGAAATTCTTTGGCTTGCGGAACTTCTATCATACAGGCAGATGATGGAAGCTTTTATATTTCAGCAAACACAGATGTGGGTCTTTTTTATCATCTAGATTCTTTAGGTCAGGTTATTTCAAGTAGGTCTTATAATTTTGGTAATCGGACTGCTTTAAGCGACATGATTTTGTGTCACGATACTACCTTGGTTGGTGCAGGATATATTCAAGACTCTTCAGGTAATTACTTTGCGATTTTAGTAAAATTAAATTTAGCTGGAGATACGATTTGGACGAATAGGTTTGGAGCAGGAATGGAAAGTTTTAGTTCAGTAAAAGAAACAGGAGAGTCCGGATTAATAGTATCGGGTGTTACAATGAATTATGGGCATGCAAATGGATATCGTGATAGCTGGCTTCTGAAGACAAATTCTATGGGAGATAGTTTATGGTCACAAACCTTTGGTGGAACTTATGAGGATGCCGCATCGTCAGTGATTGAGGTTAATGATAAAGGGTTAATTATATCTGGTTATACTACAAATTCAGGTACGGGTAATGATTTTTTTATTAGTAAAACAGATTCATTGGGAAATATTGTTTGGACAAGTTCATTTACTAGACCCTATGATCAATATTTATCAGACATGAAATTGTCAAAAGATAGTGGCTTATTACTTTTTGGCACATACTACGATATTAATGGTTTTAGCCAAATTTATTTGATAAAAACCGACAATCAAGGAATAGCAACATTTATTGTTGACGCTTTTCAAAGAGAATCATTTCCTGTTATTTATCCAAATCCTTTTGAAGTTACAGCTCAAATAGTCTTCAAAAAATCAATTGATTGTGAAAACATTCACTGGACAATTTTGAATTCTCAAGGTATAAATGTTTCGAATTGTTTTCGATTGGTTTGTGAGGGAGATTTTGTCAGTTTGATCAATTTGAATAAACAGAAAAAAGGGTTTTACTTGATGGAGTTGTCGAGTTCTGATAAGTCTTTCATTATTAAATTTTGTATAAATTAAAATTAAAATCAGATGAAAAGATGTTGTCTATTTCCTAGTTGAAATTTTATCAAGTGATTTTTTACTGAGT
>CAYHCU010000264.1:0-4443 GCA_964355035.1 uncultured Flavobacteriales bacterium
CTTTTGACTTTTGACTTTTGACTTTTGACTTTTGACTTTTGACTTTTGACTTTTACCCTTTAACCACCCTCCCCCGATTCAAAACACAAACCGGTTTCCCAATCAACTCTAATCCGATGAAAGGTGAATTTTTTGAATTTGATTTGATATCATCTTTACTTACCGTCCATTTAATATTCGGATTGAAGACTGTAATATTTGCAGGATTGCCTTCTTCAATCAATGTGGTTTTTTGTCCTGCACAGCAACGTGGATGATTTGTAAATTTAGAAATCAGTTCCGCTAAATTCAGACTATCTTTTGTTGCAGTTCTGGCTACAGCAAAAGCAGTATCGATTGAAGAGATGCCGTAAGTTGCCAGTTCAAATTCCTTCAATTTATTTTCTACGTCGTCCGGAGCATGGTCAGAAGTGATACAATCGATTGTGCCATCCTTTAACCCTTCAAGTAAAGCAAGTCTGTCAGTTTCTGTTCTCAGCGGCGGCTTCACTTTAAAGTTAGTGTCGAAACCTAGTAGGGAGGAGTCGGTGAAGAATAAATTTATGACAGCTACATCGCAGGTGACTTTAATGCCTTTTGCTTTTGCAGCGCGAATCAGTTCAACGCTTCCTGCGCTTGAGATCGTAGAGAAGTGTATCGGACAGTTGCAGTATTCAGCAATAAACAAATCACGATTAATATTTACTTCTTCAGCCAAAGCCGGTGAGCCTTTCAATCCAAGTTGAGTAGAAATAACACCTTCGTTCATCTGTCCTTTTCCGGATATGTGTTTATCTTCAGCAAAAGAGAAAATTCTTCCCTTGAAATTATGTGCATATTGAAGCGCTCTGATCAGAAGTCCGGAATCAGTGATCGGTCGTTTGTCATCGGTGAAAACTTTTGCGCCGGCTTGCGACATATCATACATTTCGCTGAGATCTTTTCCATCACGATTGATAGAAAGCGAACCTGCAGGAATAACTTCCACGATTTCATTCTTTGTTCTCTGGATGACGTATTCAATAGCAGCTTTCGAAGCGATTGCAGGTTCTGTGGAAGGCATCATCTGAACGCCTGTGAAGCCACCATTAGCGGCAGCTTTACAACCGTTAACTAGCCCTTCCTTGAACTCATGTCCGGGTTCTCTGAAGTTGACATGTAAATCAAACCATCCGGCGCTGATATAATTTCCATCTCCGTCAATTACTTCAGCATCTTTTTCAGTGAGCGTATTTCCGTCAGCAATTTTTGAGATCATTCCATCATGGATTAGAACATCTTTCACTTTCATGTGATGTTTACTACCCGGTGATAATACGTTTACGTTTTTGAGAATGATTTTCATCGTATTGATATTAATTGTTATTTCTTAAAATATCTGATCAGTAGTATTTCGATTGCTAAGAATAATAGAGTAAAAATAATGCAATATTTCCAGAGCCTTCTGCCTTCATTCAATTGAGCAATTGTATGTGAAAGATCTTTACCTTCTGTTTCTATGATATTTATTTTTGAATTTGCATATTTTGAACTCATTTCCTCAAGCTCTGTCGTATTGTAAATTTGAAGATCAGATTCTTTTCTGTCAAAATTAAAAGATTCAACAGAAATTAAAGTGTTTCCTGCTTTTAAATCATAATTCTCGGCATTTTTAATTTGGTCATGTACTGAAAGCAGAGTAGCATTGTTGTAGATTTTACTTTCAGGAATAATATCGAATTTTTCTGTCGCATTCATCAAATGGAAAACGTTGTCTGTAGAGACCAACGTATCATTGATGCCGAAATCATGATCTTTACCTATGACCAATGGGTTGTTTACCTCAGAAGACCCCCGCAAAGCAGAACGGATCAGGATAGGAACAAACAGAGCGTGTCTGGAAAAATTACCATCTTCACTTTGTAAGGAGGAAGCAAGCAAGTAAACATTTCCTTTTCCGGATTGATTGGAGGTGAGGTAAGGATTTCCACTTGCCAATTTCATAACAACTTCTGAATTACTTTTGCTACCCTTGTTAATTTGAAAATAGGAATTGATAATTGGTAAGTCCATATTCTCCGGTAAACTTTTTCCTTTCTCAAAAACACCTGTGAAAAGCGGGTGTTTGGATTCTATTTTATCGATTTTTTCTTGCTGAACAATTTTTTGTCCCAATGTTCCAATGCCTAATTCAGAAAGTAAATTATTATATGAGCTGATTGTTGCTTTTGAAGAAGGAATAATAAAAACAGAGCCGCCTTTCGAGACATATCGTTTTATTTCCTGAACTAATCCTGATGAAAAATCAGTTAACTCATTCAATACAATTAATTGCAGCGAAGGGAAAGCAGAATAATCAATTTGATTTGCATTGCTGTTCTTTAAACTGAAATAGGAATCATTTCCAAAAACAGCAGATATGGCTGGGGAAGGCTGATCGCCGTTGATACAAAGCACTTGTAAATTACTTCTAACATTCAGATTGAAAAAGAAGTTGTCATCGAAAGTAATAGGGTAATCAGTAATGCTGAGTTGCGCACGTTGCCAGCCACTTTCCGAAATAGAAAAATTTAACTTTACTTCAGTAGTAGAAGTTGCCGGAATTGAAACACTGGCAACAGCTTTTTGTGACCCATTTACTGTCAATTTAAGAGGAATATTTTCTGCATTAACACTGCCTGCATTTTTAATCTTTACAACTAATTCATTCGTTGTATTCAATTGCACAAACGGTGTTGATAGAAAACAGGTATCAATATACAAGTTGTTAATTGTGGATGCTTTTATTGGGACGAGGGAAATTTGAAGAGCTGTGTCGGCTTTTATCTGGTCAATATCAAAAGTACTTCTCTGGAAATCGGAAATGATATAAGATGTTTTGCTTGTCTTCGTTTTATTATCACTGAACAAAGCGTCTTGTTGACGTTGAAGAATTTCAGAAAGCGAATGAACGGATGAAGTGGGTTTTACTTCGTCTACTATTCTGAAAAATTCATCTCTGTTGACCAATCTCTGATGACGGCCTTCGAAAGAAGATGTCAGGAGTTGAAATTCATCAGAAGGTTTATACGCATTGGCAATTTCGCGGGCTTTTTTCTTGGCTGTTTCGAGCAAACTTCCATTTTTTCCAAGAGCATCCATGCTAAACGAATTGTCTACATAAATACTGACTCTTTTAGTGCCGGACTGGATTTTATTAGTTTTTGCCGGAAGAAAAGGTTGTGCAAATGCCAGCACCAGAAAAGTGAGAGCCAGCAAGCGGGAAATTAAAACAAGTAAGTGTTTTAATCGGGATCGCGACTGTGTATCCTGTTTGATTTCTTTTAAAAACCTGACGTTCGTAAAGTAGATCTTTTTGAAACGTCGGAAATTGAAAAGGTGGATGATAATCGGTATGGCCAGGACCGAGAGAGCGAAAAGAAATTCCGGGTAGATGAATTGCATAAGTGCTCAAATATAAGCAATCAAAATTTCTCAAACACGCCTAAACCGAAGAGAGCGAAATCATATTTTACAGGGTCTTTTGGGTCAAATGTTTTTAACTTTTCCGTTAATTCCCTTGCGGCCTGCCAGTCGTCTTGCTTTCGAGCCAGCAGTCCGAGTTTCCGAGCTACCCTGCCTGAATGGACATCAAGCGGACAGGTCAAAAGGGCGGGACTAATTGATTTCCAGATGCCAAAGTCGACACCAAATTTATCCTTTCTCACCATCCACCTCAGGAACATATTGATTCTTTTGGTAGCCGAACCGTTTAGCGGGTCGGAAAAGTGCTTTAATGTCCGTGGTTGATGTTTTATTTTGAAGAATTCAGCTTTCCAATTGGAGATCATTAAACCAAGGTCATTGTCGCCGGAATCTAAATGCAGGTTCACCAATTCTTCCATCGATCCATATTTCCTGTAAATTCTTTGCATCGAAAAGAGAAACGTTTTTAAGTCATCCGCATTGAAAGTACGATGGACAAAATGATCATAAACTTTTAAATCCTTCGGTTTAAAATTAAGCACAAATTGTTCAGGTGAAAAGTCCATTCGTCTAAGGATTTCATTTGCATTCCGTAAAATGGTCGGCCTTTGTCCCCACGCAATAGTTGCCGCCAAAAATGCTGCAATTTCAATATCCTCCTTTTTAGAAAATTGATGCGGAATAGAAATAGGGTCAGAGGGAATGAAATTTTTTCTGTTATAAAGAATGTATTTTTCTTCCAAAAAGTTTTTTAATTCAATCATTTAAATTAAAATTATTCCACTCACAATTAGCGGCAATGTTAATGAAAATTTTGCATTCCATTTATAGCAGATGTCATCTAAATTGAATTTATAAAAAAGAAATCGGGTCACATTCATTTTCTGGGGAGTGATCAAAATTTCTCCTCTAATTTGTATTTAAAGAAAGAATCGGATTAATTTTGCTGACGTACCTAGTGAACAACGAGTTCCTTACAGGATGACACGCAAGCGCACTTTAAAGGGGGACAGAAAGGTA
>CAYHCU010000265.1:0-4431 GCA_964355035.1 uncultured Flavobacteriales bacterium
GTCTACGGTTTTAATTGCCCTCAAAATCCTTCTATCGATTCATTACTTAATTATACAATCTTTCTTCATTTCGATGTTTACAATCGAACATCGACGAATTTAAATAATACATATTTCGGAATAAACAATCTAAGCAGCTTAGGAAATCCTAACAATGATTATATTGCTTTTGATGTTTTGCGAAATGCTGTTACGAATTACAACAGTACAAATTTAGATAGCGGTTTAAATGGTTATGGTGTGAATCCTCCGGAGTTCAACTGTGTTTTATTAACAGGACCGGCTTCTATTCAACTTGATGGAATAGATAACGATCACGATGGTTCAATTGATGAGCTTGATGAAACTTGGACTCCAAGTAATTTTCAAGTTTATCAAAACGATGTTTCTGTGATTGGTAATCCGTCAATTCCGAATGATTTTTACAATTACCTGCATGGTTTCTGGAGAGACAATTCACCTTTGGAGTATGGATCTTCCGGGTATCAAACTCCGATTCCCGGTGGCACTCTATGTGACTTTATGTATCCCGGAACAAGTGATGTTGATTGGATTGGAACCGATTCCACTCCGCAAAGTTTTATCTGGACTGAAGAAGAACCACTGGGACCGGGATCAATTCCCAATGTCCCGGGCGCACGACAATCGGTTATGTCTATGGGGCCGTTTAATATGGAGCCTTATCAAAAAACGTCATTTGATATCGCTTATCTGTTTACTTGGTATAAAAATTTACCAAATGGTCCAAATACATCGGATCTTCTAAATAAGAATATGATTGATAGCTTGCTGAATATGTGGGCCAATAATACATTTCCTTGCATTGACTTAACTAGTCAGATTCCTGAATTAGCGAAAACAAATTTACTGACTGTTTATCCTAATCCTACATCTACTTATCTCAGTATTTCTTTTTCATGCAATACAAATTCTATTTTGCAGATAGTGGATCAATTAGGTAATATTTGTTCCCAAACTAAAACATTGGCATCATCAAAATTTACGACTATTGATATCTCCGATTTAAGCAACGGATTATATTATGTGACGATAATAAGTAATGATGGTGCTTTTAAAGCTGAGAGGTTTTCAGTAGCGAGATGATAAATCTGATCGTGTAAATATTCACATCAATAAAAGCAATCCACCCGAAATGCCATACTTTGAAAATCGGACATTCTGATTTAGAATCGGATGAAAGTAGCCATCTCTTGAAATGTCAGCAAGGAATTTCATATATAGTGAGTTGACTACTTTGATTTTGAACCCTAAACCAAAATAAAAAACTAAACGATGAAAAATTAATTTTTTTGATTCTAAAATTTGTGTGTCCTGCCCCGGATAATCATAAATTATTTTTCTTGCAAAAACACTAAATAAAAATTCGCTTTCTGCTTGAAGGAAAATATTGTTTTCTGTATTAAAAAAATCTAATTCTATTTTTAAGGGGACTCCTATAATATTTGATGAAAAATCAATAGGTATTTCATTGTTTTGGGGCCCTTTAAAGCGAGCAACCTGACAATGCTCGTTAAAATATGAAAAACCTGAAATTAAGGATAACCGATCTAATTTGTAATAAAAATCAATGGACTTCTTTTCATTCATCGGAAAGTAATCTCCACCATATCGAATACCGGCAACCTCTTTATCCAATATTTTCCATGTCAATATTTGTTCGAACCCATAATTTACGCCAATGCCATATCGTTTTTGTCCTTTAGTTAAAGTAACAGAAATAATCAAAAATAAAAAAATAAAAAATAGTTTTTTCATTCCAGTTGATTGATTGTACTAATTACGCATAGTAAATTTTACGCTAAGTTAAAATTTTAATTATAGAAAATGGAATTATTTAAGCTACTTTTACCCCATGAATCCCCTATCCATTCTCAAACAATACTTCGGCTTTGAAAAATTTCGTCCTATGCAAGAGGAAATTATCAATACTGTTGTTCATCATAAAAAAGATTGCCTCATTTTAATGCCAACAGGCGGAGGAAAGTCGGTTTGTTATCAGATTCCGGCGTTGATGTTGGATGGTATTACGATTGTTATCTCGCCTTTGATCTCTCTAATGAAAGATCAGGTCGATGCTTTGCGATTGAGTGGTGTTCAAGCTGCTTTCCTTAACTCTACACAAGATCAAGCCAGTCAGTCCAGATTGATCGAGGAAGTAATCGCAGGAAAAATAAAGCTGCTTTACATCGCTCCTGAAAGATTGAATGCCTCTTTGGTAGATTTCATTCAATTTCTTAAAACTCTCAACGTCTCACTTTTTGCTATCGATGAAGCTCACTGTATCTCCCATTGGGGACATGACTTCCGTCCGGATTATTTGTCGTTATCAAAACTGAAAGAACATTTTCCGAAAGTTCCTATTATCGCTCTGACAGCAACAGCAGATAAAATGACGAGAAAAGATATTTTAGAACGATTAAATCTCCATGAACCAAAAACTTTTGTTTCTAGTTTTAATCGTGCGAATATTCAATACTCTATCGAAGATAAAAATGATCACTTCAGTAAGCTCACGGAATTTTTAGCTGAACGAAAAGATGAATCCGGAATTATTTATTGTCTTTCTCGTGCCAATACGGAAGATTATGCAGAAAAATTAAATGAAGCCGGATTTAAAGCGGAGGCTTATCACGCAGGGCTGGATTCACACACACGAACGGATCGTCAGGAACAATTCAAACGCGATGAAATAAAAATTATCGTTGCAACTACAGCATTCGGAATGGGAATTGATAAATCGAATGTTCGTTTTGTGGTTCATACCAGTATGCCTAAAAACATTGAAGGCTACTATCAGGAGACAGGTCGCGCCGGTCGTGATGGTTTACCTGCACAAGCTCTTCTCTTCTATGGCCCGGGTGATCTCATAAAGTTGAAAAAATTTGCTTTTAATGAAACAAGTACTGCACAAACAAAAATTATGATGCAGAAGCTTGAGCGAATGGCTGACTTCTGCTCTACTTACACTTGCCGCAGAAAATATTTGCTTAATTATTTCGATGAGGATTTTGAATCACCTTGTGGTAATTGCGATATTTGTCTGAATACAACTCCCGAAGAAACTTTCGATGCAACGATCATTGCACAAAAAGCACTTTCAGCAATCAGCCGATTGAAAGAAAAATTCGGAGCGCTTTATGTCATTAACTTTTTGAAAGGATCTACAACTGCAAAAATTTACGATGAACATAAATATCTGCCTACATACGGAAGAGGTAGTGAATTTTCATTGGAAGAATGGCGCCATTATTTTAAACAACTTCTCGATCAGCATTTCATTGAGAAGAGTGGCGAATATTCTGTGTTAAAAATTACTTCGAAAGGAAAGAACGTTCTTTTTAATGATGAAAGAGTTAGCCTGTATCCTTATAAATCTAAGAAAGTTGCACGTACCGAACGAAAAGGAAAATTCGAAGCTCAGGAAAATTTAGATTATAACAAATCTCTCTTCGAAGAATTGCGGAAATTACGAACGGCAATGGCAGAAATTGAAAATGTTCCGTCGTATGTAATTTTTAATGATACAACATTGGTTGAATTGAGTACGTACATTCCAACTCAGATGAACGAGTTGGAACACATCTCCGGATTCGGAATGGTGAAGATCAGTAAATACGGAGAAGAATTTATTTCTGCCATCAATGATTTTTGCAGAAGAACAAGTACGCATTCGAGAATGAATGAAAAAGACACAACAGAACATATCCCAAAAAAATCAATTTCAACTTCAAATACTTTCAAACAAAGTCTTGATCTCTATCTGCAAGGTATGTCTGTGAAAGAAATTGCGCAAAGAAGGAATTTGAAAGAAAGCACAATCCAGGATCATCTTGTTCAATTTGTTTTAACAGGAGAACTCAATGTGCTAAAGTTTGTTTCAAAAGACAAAATGCAAATCATCACTTCGAAGATTGAAGAACATGGAAATTTAAGTCTGACGCTTTTAAAAGAACAACTGGGGGAAGAGTTTTCTTTTCCGGAAATTAAGGCGGTGGTGAATTATAGGAACCGAAGGGGGTAGGGAATAGTTGATAATGGATAATGGATAATGGACAATGGACAATGGACAATGGCTAAAGTAAAAAGTTGTAAGTTATAAGTCAAAAGTTATAAGTCAAAATACTTCCCTGTGCTTTATTGGGATCGCATTCGTTTATTTGGGGAGAGAAAGAAATTTCTCTGCGAAAATTCTGCGCCCTTCTGCCGGACAAAAATCGAGTGGTTTCTCCTGCTGAAAGGCGCAGAAAAATGCAGAATTTCTGTTGAAAAAATATATATCCTAAAAAGAAAAACCATAATCTTTCTGCGAAAATTCTGCGCCCTTCTGCCGGAAAAAAAATCGAGTGGTTTCTCCCGCTGAAAGGCGCAGAAAAATGCAGAATTTCTGTTGAAAAAATATATATCCTAAAA
>CAYHCU010000266.1:0-4400 GCA_964355035.1 uncultured Flavobacteriales bacterium
TTTACAATGATAACGCCATTAGAATAAATTAAAATTGAAGTACCTTGATTTTATTGGAGTGTACCGTAATTTTTACTCCACACAATGCCGTCTAAAGAATCATATTTACATACATTGAAATCAAAATTTCCGGCACTCAGATTATTACTGGCTCCAACAGATAAGAAACCACCATCATTAGTGGTGATGATTTTATTAAGATAATCATCACCTGAACTTCCTGAGCGTTTTGCCCAAAGAAGACTCCCATTTGTGTCGAGTAGAGAAATATAATTATCTAAATCTCCGGTGACAGGATTGTAGCAGGAGCCAGCGGCGAGAATTTCCTGAGTGCGTGTGGCGCAGATTGAAGAAAAGAGGTTTGAATCAGATGCACCATTTACATTGGTCCATAAAAGATTTCCGAATAAATCAGTTCTTAAAAGAAATGCTGATTGTAATCCATTTCCATAGCTGCTTGTACTTCCTGCAATATAAAATCCCCCATCTCCACTGTTCATAATAGTTGCACCTTCATCTGTTCCCGGTCCTCCGAATGTGTTTGAAAAAAGTGGGAATCCTTGATCGTCTGTTTTAATGATAAAAATATCGTCGGTAGTGGAGTCAATAAAACCACCGAATGTATATCCTGTTATTGCAAATCCACCATCGGGTGTTTGAATAATATCTGTAGGGTAGTCGTTTTTATTTGTTCCCAATTTTGCGGACCAAAGTAAACTGCCGTCGTCATCTATGTTATAAAGTACGATATCCACATTGTCAGTCAAAGCATTTCCGTTTCTGCTTACAACACAATACCCACCGGTAGTAATGGCAGTAATTGCTTTTCCATTATCGATTTCCACATCACCATAGGATGTCTGGAAAGTTGATTGGCTGAATACGTTTAGGCCAAGAATTAATAATGCAGTACAAATTAGAAGTTGCTTCATGTGATATTTTTTTCAATCGAGAGAATATAAAATTAATGAATTTAAGAGTAAATGGGTGGTAATTATTGAAAAGTTATCGGAAATCGATGTTAATTTTGGATGTCTCACCGACATAAAAAAGGACTGCACTAGGCAGTCCAATATTTTTCATTTTTCATTTTTCATTGCCACTTAGTATTCATCTTCATTAAAGAAGAAGTCATCTTTGGTCGGATAATCAGGCCAAATTTCTTCAATACTTTCGTAGGCTTCGCCTTCGTCTTCGAGTTCCTGAAGGTTCTCGATTACTTCAAGAGGAGCGCCGGAACGGATTCCGTAATCAATCAACTCATCTTTAGTTGCCGGCCATGGAGCATCTTCCAGGTGTTGGGCTAATTCAAGTGTCCAGTACATATGAAACAGTAAGTTAGGTTAAGCTATTTTTTTAATTGGGTGGCAAAAGTATAAAAATATAATTCAAAACCTAACGTAATGTTTCAAGTCGGTAAAAATCATACTTAAATGCGGAAAGTGTTGATTTAGAGCAGCTACTAAATATTTAATTACTGATAAAAATAGAAAGGTAGCTGTAATTGTGTCGGTTGGTCAGACTTTCGCCTTCCAGGGAGTCTCTTCTGCTCCTAATTTCATCGATAAAAAACGGGAAAGCACGAATAAATAATCTGAAAGTCGGTTGAGATATTTCAGAATAAGCGGGTCTACAGCTTGGTTATCGTTCAACAAAACGGTTAATCGTTCAGCGCGACGACAAACGCAACGAGCAACGTGAGTACAAGAAACTGCTTGATGTCCGCCGGGTAAAACAAAGGATTTCATTTCGGGCAATTGTGCATCCATTTCATCCATTGCATTTTCCAACAATACGATGTTCGCTTCATTCATTTCCGGTAACTTCATTTGAGAAGTTTCAGGATCAGAAGCAAGGTGAGAACCAATGGTGAAAAGTCTGTCCTGAATCTCTATCAAAAGATTTTTATCAGCAAAACCATCAGCAAGATCTCTTACCCAACCGATGTAAGAATTTAATTCGTCAACAGTGCCGTAAGCGTCGATACGCATATGAGCTTTAGAAACTCTTGTGCCGCCGATAAGCGATGTTTTCCCTTCATCACCTTTTTTAGTATAGATCTTCATAGATAATTAATTTGATTTAGCATCCACACCGGCAAAAAGAGGATTGGGCTGATCCGATTCAATCATACCATCTTTGATTCTGACAATTCTGTGGGCATGACGGGCAATATCTTCTTCGTGAGTAACGACTATGATCGTATTTCCTTTTTTGTGAATATCCTCAAACAGAGCCATGATTTCTTCGGAAGTTTTTGAATCCAAATTTCCTGTAGGTTCATCAGCAAGAATAATGGATGGATTATTTACCAATGCTCTAGCAACAGCCACACGCTGACGTTGTCCTCCACTTAATTCATTTGGCTTATGTGTCATTCGGTCACTTAAGCCAACATCAGAAAGGGTACGAGCCGCTCTTTCATTTCTATCAGCTTTAGAGATGCCGGCGTACACCAATGGTAAAGCAACATTGTCCAAAGCATTGCTTCTTGGAACGAGATTGAACGTTTGAAAGATAAAACCGATCTCTTTGTTGCGGATTTCTGCAAGAGCATTTTCTGTCATTTTACTGACTTCGTTTCCATTTAAGAAATAGGTGCCGGCAGAAGGTGTATCCAAACAGCCAATGATGTTCATCAGTGTTGATTTTCCGGAACCCGAAGGTCCCATAAGTGCAACGTATTCTCCTTTGAAGATAGAGAGATCAATCGAACGAAGGGCATTTACATTTTCTGCTCCGATGGTGTATTTCTTCGCAATGCCTTTAAGTTCAAGAAGTGCTGTAGCCATAAAATTTCGTTTAGTGTGCTGAAAAATCTGTCGCTAAAGTAAGGAGTATTCTGTTATAAAAAAGTTATATTTCTCTTAATGCTTTTGCCGGATTTAAAGTCAGAATAGCCTTAAAACTTTAATTGATAATGTTGTTTGGGAATTCCGGTCCGGAAAAATACGATTCCTAGTTTGAAAAGGTCGATACTTAATGTGACATCAGGATGATGGACAATTTCGTCCCAAGCGGCTTTCATTTCTTTGGTCCAATAAATATCATCAAAGACAAATATCGATTCACAGGTGCGCTTTTTCAGACATAAATTAAAATAATCCAGGGTAGCTTGTTTGCGATGGTTCCCATCAAAATAAACCAGATCAAGCTGACTCATTTTAGCGATAGCAACAGGTAGCGTCTGATCAAAATTCCCAATCAATATTTCAATATTTTTGCATTGTAATTTATTGAAATTCTCTTGCGCAATTGCTGCAATTTTAGGACAACCTTCTAAGGTAATAAATTTGCTTTTTTTTGCTGCATTCGCTATGTAAAGTGATGTTATTCCTAGCGATGTTCCAAGTTCAAGGATGTGTTTTGCATTTGAAAAATTGACCAGTCGAAAAATGAGCTGAGCATACTTCTTCCCTTGTAGTGAGCTTTGTGCAATCTTGCTGATTTTTTTTACAATTTTTGTTCCTGTACTTAATGCTCCGAAGTCGGTTTGTTGAATTGACCTTTCATCCAAAATCATTTTCGACCGCAAAGACTCAATTGGACCATAACAATAAAAAGGTGTTTGGTCTCGGATAATATTATTAAGCAAATCGAAAACAAAGGGAGAATGGACATCATGAGCAGTACCGCTGCTGATCCGATATTGTAGATATTTTGTTACAGAAAATAGTTTGTCCACACTGCGAATTTAAAGCTTATCCGTCATTTGTAGGAATAATTCTCAGGTTTTGGGAGTTTTATACCGTTATATGACGAAATGGTAGAAAAATTCAATGGTTTTATGATTTTTTTCATTCTTTATAAGAAAAATAAGGCTCAATTTTATTACCTAATTGAACATCAAGTTAATAGTAGTAAGGACATACAAAATTAAGAGAAGCTTTCGAAAAGGGATGGTAGGTTTAAATAGATTCAATTTCATGACTGAATTTATTTCCATTAGTAAGGTATTTTTTTAATTTTGCAATGCACTTTTTTGAAGAACAAATTTTAAACATATGAGCTATATAGAAAGCATTCATGCCCGTCAAATTTTAGATTCCAGAGGAAATCCAACTATTGAAGTCGATGTAATTACTGATGCAGGAGTGGTGGGCAGAGCCGCTGTTCCCAGTGGAGCATCAACAGGTGTTCATGAAGCAGTAGAATTACGCGATGGCGATAAAAAGCATTATCTGGGGAAAGGCGTATTAAAGGCTGTCCATAATGTCAATAAATTATTGAATGATGAGTTGAAAGGATTTCCTGTTTCAGAGCAGGGAGTTTTGGATAGCCGCATGATTGAATTAGACGGTACAGAAAATAAATCCAATCTTGGAGCTAATGCAATTTTAGGCGTGAGTCTGGCTGCTGCAAAAGCCGCGGCTATTGAAACCGGCCAACCACTTTATCGT
>CAYHCU010000267.1:0-4361 GCA_964355035.1 uncultured Flavobacteriales bacterium
TGTGATATCTAAAGTATGACTAGCGGATTTTTATAATTTTAAAGGTTGGAAAATCATAAACAATTAGCCGAGCGGAGGAATTTTATACTTTTGAGATTGCTAATCATATTCCACGAGGCACGCGTTATAAAACGCGTGCCAGCGGGGTTAATAAAATTCAACATACTTATTGAGAAAGCAATTGACTTCAATCAAACTCCAAACTGACTATAGACAAAAAATCATGAGTAGCGCAATCTTCCATCACTTTATTAATTTGTAGAAAAGATTTTATGCCAGTAAAAGCGTTTTTAAATTCACGGTTTGCGACCACTCACGAAAACCAAATCTTTGACGAACTTTTAAAAAGGTTGAAAGAGAGATGGGACAGTTCTGATGAGCAAATAGTTTTGTTGGGTAATTTCTTTTACAACAACAGAGACATTGATGCAATGCTGATTAAAAGGGATGCAATTATTGTTGTTGACTTTAAAGACTACGGGGGACAACTCCGCTTTTCTGAAAATTCTATTTGGACAATCGGAGAAGTTACTGTTAAAGGCGGTGCTTTTATTAATCCGTTTATGCAAGTTCGTTCCAGCAAATCTTTGGTTTCAAATTTTTTCAAAGAAAACCTTGAAAACATTTTTCTAACTGCAACCAAGAAAATTTTCTTCAATGATGTGTTTGGGCTAATTCTTTTTCACAGACAGATTGAACTCATAAACCCTTTGCCAGGGGAAGTAAAAAAGTGGTTCTTCATTTCTGACATTAACAATATCTGTCAAACACTTCATCAAATTGTAAATCCTAACCTCAATATTTCAAGCGAAGAAATAGAAAGGATTCCAAACTTATTAGGACTTCAAGAATACAAACTGTTTCAAAGTGAGAGAATAATTTTAGAAAGAACCAAACAAGAAAACAGCGATACAAATTTCATTCTTACCACATCCCAAAAAAGTGCAGTCGCAAAAATTGAGGAGTTCTTAAACAATCCAAGCGAAAAAATATTTATTCTGAAAGGTTCAGCAGGAACAGGCAAAACCTATTTGATAAAAGAAATCATCAATCTTATTTCTTCAAAAGGATTTACTCAATTTAGAATTGCAGCCCCAACAGGAAAAGCAGTAGCAAATATTAAATCTCGTTTTACTGAACTATCAATTAAGACGACCCACAGTATCATTTACAAAAGAACACCAGAATCAGATGAAGAATTAGAAAAAGACACAGAGCAAGAAGATGAAAAACTTTACAAACTAAAGTTTCACTTGAAAGAAAATTCTGACGACCCCAATACAATTTACATAGTTGACGAAGCAACTTTAATGTCAGATAGCAAAATACAAAATGAGTTTCTTCAATTTGGAACTGACAAACTTCTGTCTGACTTTTTTGAATTTACTCAACTTACAAGCAACGAAAGAAAAATCATTTTCATCGGTGACGACTTGCAAATGCTTAGGGGCAATGAAGAATTGTCTGCAATGAATCCAGAATATTTGATAAAAGAATATTCTCTTAAAGTAAATTCATTTGAGTTGAATGAAATAGTTAGGCAAGCTGCCGACAACCCAATAATTTCAGAAGCAGCTAAGATTAGAAATTCAATTGCGATAGGCATCTACAATGAATTTGACATTCAAACAGATTCGTTAAAAATTATTTCTACCACAGCGGAAAACTTAAAGAGGGAATACTTAAAATGTATTAGTGAGAATCGCCTTCAAGACACAATAGTAATTAAGTATTCAAACAATCAAGTTCAAGAAGCTAATCAAAAGATAAGGGAAAATATTTTAGGAAAGAAAGGCGAAATACAAGCAGGGGACATTATAATGTTCTATCGCAATTATTATTTTGAAGAAGGTATTTCGTTTCAAAATGGTGAAACGGCAATCGTCACCAAAGTTCAACCAATTGAAGAAATATATTCCCCAACAGGAAAAAACAAAAAGGAAATTCCCTTACGGTTTAGAAAGATTCATGTAGATACAGGAGAAGGAAAAAACATTGAAATAAATTTACTTGAAAACTTTTTAGTTTCAGACGAAACAACATTAACCAAGGAAGAAACCGTTGCATTGATTATTCTTTTCAAGAAGAATTACAAAAGCAAACATCAAAAATATCCTTCACCAAAAAATTGTGGTTCAACAGCAGAATATTACCGAGCATTAAATTCTGACAAGTATTTAAATTGTGCATTGCTGAAATTTGCCTACTCAATTACAGGACACAAAGCACAGGGAAGCGAATGGGAAAGTGTTTTTATAGATTTTGAATGGAAGAATCAGGCGAAAAATTTTAAAGAACTATTTTTCCGGTGGGCTTACACCTCTTTCACCCGTGCTAAAACAAAAGTTTATCTGATTAATAATCCAGTTATCACTCCTTCATCAAAAATGGTATGGAATGACATCGGAGCAGTAATTGTTGAAAATTCAAAATTTGTTTCTGATAATTCAAAGCCGAAGAATGACTTATTAAATCTTGACTTTATTAAAATTCCCATTCCTAAATTTTTGAGAAACTACTTCAAGAAATTAATAACTCTCTTGAACGAAAACAATTTTAGTGTTCCAGAAATAAGTAAAGAACAAAACTTTCTAAAAGTCACCATCTGCAAAAACAATTCTAAAGCAATCGTTTTATTCTATTATAAAAATGAGGGCTTTGTAACAAGTGTTTATCCATCAAAATCAAATTCAAAAGAATTTTTGGATGAAATAAAGCCATTAATCTTCCAACTAAAAGAAACTTAACTATGGCTTCTCTTTTTGACTTTAGCCAAGAAATTTCAAAACTTAACAAAGAAAAAAAATTTGCTGAGACTCTGAAATACTTTAAGGGAAACAAATCTACATTCACTCATGAGCAGATAGGAGAGAATAAATTTATTGTATTTGAAATAATAACTGCTTTAATAGAGTTAAATCATTATGATGCAGTATTTACTTTTATTGAACAGCACAAAGTTGTTTTAGATCCAAAGAATTTCCCTTTCTTATTAAAAAAAGTTAAAGACAAAACTACTCCGAACTGGATTTTCACGAATAAGTTTTGTGATTTGGTTTCAGTTGATTCGCTTTCTACTGATTGCAGAACTGGTGAGGTTAAGGTAAAGGGGCAAATGAAACAAACAGAATTTGCTTCCAATAAAGAAGATTGGTATGCAATAAAAACAAAAGCACTGTTTGAAACCAAACACTATGAAGAATGTTTTGAACTATCAAAGACAGCTTTACATTCATTTGAAAAATTTCATTATTCAAATGATATTTGGTTCGCGCGGAAAATTGCACTTTGTAAAAAACATTTAGGGAAGGCAGATGAAGCCATTCCAGAACTGCAACACGTTTTGAGAAAAAAAAAAGAATGGTATATCCAAAAAGAACTTGCAGAACTTTTCTTTGAAAAAGGGGAAACAGAAAAAGCATTTAAACTTTCAATTGCTGCGATTAAAAATTTTGGCGACCTTGATTATAAAATTGATTTACTAATTCTATTGGGAAAACTCCTGGAACTGCAAAACGAAAATGGTTTAGCATTTAAGCATTACAATCTCTCAAAATTATTGCGTCTTAGAGAGGACGAAAATAAAATTAAGTGGGGTGTTCCTGCTGAGCTTACGAACAAATTAAAAGAATTGGGAATTCCTGAATTACCTCTTGAAAAACTTTCCGAATTAAAAAAAGACTTAAGAATATACTGGGATAATCTGAAGTCTCAACGACACCACAAAAAACCACAGGTGCATTTTATTGAGCAAAGGGTTATTGGTAAAATTGATAGGATGTTACACAACAATGAAAGTGGTGCAGCCGGTTTTATAAAGTATCACGGTAAAAAGTCTGTTTATTTCAGAGTAAACCCAACCGAAGAAATAATAACTAAATTGAATATTGGTTTAGATGTAGAGTTCATAATTGTACCAGCTTCAAAAGAAAAAAAAGAGAAAGCTATTCAACTTAAAATAAAGTAATCCAAGGGAACATTGAACATTAAGATAACCCCTCAACTTTCCCTCTTCCCTACTTATATAAAAGAACTACAAACCGAAGCAGATGATAGGAAGCAGGCGAGAGTTGAAGCAGGTAGATTTTTTAAAAGACTTAGATACGGATTGGGTTGAAATGTTTGCTGATGTGAGAATATTCTGAAACCGATGCAACTGAAGGATACATCAACGGCTGTATTTACTAGGGAGCAATTAATAAAACCGGAAGATTTGTTGGGTAAAAAGTATGAGTATATTTAGCGGTTGTATATTTAGCGGTTGTAGCTTTTAAATGATGTAACCCAAAATCAATTAAATAATTGCCATGTTTTTAGGTGAATTTGAAAAATATACTTCACTATACGCAAAAGGAGCAAAG
>CAYHCU010000268.1:0-4325 GCA_964355035.1 uncultured Flavobacteriales bacterium
GCGGATATGGAATTCATTTTTTCAGTACACTGAATGAAAAAGCTGATTTTGTGAATTTAATCAAGGTTTTACCAATAGAATGCAGTTATACACCTCATGATGTAGGTTTCTTTTAGAAGCATAATAATTTTTCATACTCATTTTAGTTACCTTGCATCTCATTATGACAGATGTGGAAATTCGCGAAAAAAGATGGGCATTAAAACCGGATGGAAATCCAGAGGTAGTAAGTACGTTGGCCTCACAGCTAAACATTAATAAAACCCTTGCAAATTTATTAGTCCGTCGCGGCATAAATACATTTGACGAAGCACGCCTTTTCTTTCGTCCCTCGGTAACGGATCTTCACGATCCGTTTCTAATGCTTGATATGGACAAAGCGATTATTCGTTTAGAACAAGCTATAGAAAAAAACGAAAAAATAATGGTATATGGTGACTACGATGTAGATGGAACCACTGCCGTTGCTCTTGTCTATTCTTTCATCAAAAGCTTTTATGAAAATGTTGACTTCTATCTTCCCGATCGTTACAAAGAAGGTTATGGAATTTCAACTGCCGGAATTGAATTTGCCGCTTTAAATGATTTCAAATTAATTATTGCACTTGATTGCGGAATCAAATCGATTGAAAAAGTTCATGACGCTAAATTACTTGGTGTCGATTTTATTATTTGCGACCATCACCGCCCCGGAGATACACTGCCTGAAGCCGTGGCTGTCTTAGATCCGAAAAGATTGGACTGCACTTATCCATTCGATGAATTATCGGGTTGTGGTATTGGCTTTAAATTCATTTCAGGATATGCACAAAAACATAAAATTCCGTTTAAGGAAATTGAACAATATTTGGATCTTGTTGCCATAAGTACAGCTGCTGATATCGTTCCTCTTTTTGGCGAAAACAGAATTCTTGTACATTTTGGATTAAAACAATTGAACTATAAAACTCGTCTCGGAATAAAAGCTATTCTGGAAATGGAAAAAGTTCCGGTTTTTGTCGATATTCAAGAGGATAACAGAAAAATTTCCCACTACAATCTTACTGTCAATGATCTGGTCTTTATTATCGGCCCCCGTATCAATGCAGCAGGAAGAATACATGATGCACGACATGCCGTTGAACTTTTAATTTCAGAAAATTCGTCTATCGCAATAACTAATTCACTTCGCATAAAGGAACATAATGATGAACGTAAAAATCTTGATGTAAGAATTACGCAGGAAGCTTTGGAGCTCATTCAAACAGATCCGGAATTTTCTCGTCGTCGTTCTACAGTACTCTTCAATAGTAGTTGGCATAAAGGCGTGATAGGAATTGTTGCTTCACGTATGACAGAAAAATATTATCGTCCAACAATTATTCTTACTGAATCTAACGGCATGGCAACCGGCTCAGCTCGTTCTGTAAAAGATTTTGATATCTATAATGCAATTGAAAGCTGCAGCGATTTACTGGAACAATTTGGAGGTCACATGTATGCGGCAGGATTAACAATGAAGATCGAGAACATCGAAAAATTCAAAGAACGATTTGAAGATATTGTGGCAGCAACTATTGAAGAACATATGCTCGTTCAGGAAATTGAAATTGACTCAATGCTTCGTCTTTCTGAAATTACTCCTTCCTTTTTCAATATCTTAAAGCAGTTTGCACCCTTTGGTCCGGGAAATATGAGTCCTGTTTTCCGTAGCGATAATATTAGAGATACCGGAATGTCGCGTGTTGTAGGAAACAATCATTTAAAATTAAACTTGGCTGACGACGAAACTACACGATTCGGCATGGATGGCATTGCTTTTCAAATGGGTCATCATTATTCTTTTATTTCCAGAAAAATTCCATTTGATATTTGCTACTCTCTCGAAGAAAACACTTTCAATAATAAAACTAACATTCAGATGAATGTGAAGGATATCAAGATGAAATAAATTTTCAATTACTAGTCAGATCCTCCCAATGAAACTCCTCGCTCAACTTGCTATCAGTGCACTTGCTGTATTAATTGCCTCTTTTCTTTTTGACGGAGTACAAGTTGATTCAGTTTATACCGCAATAGCAGTTGCTGCTACACTAGCGGTGCTCAATGCAATTGTGAAACCAATTCTTGTATTATTAACCATTCCAATTACCATTGTAACGCTTGGATTATTTTTACTGGTGATTAATGCCCTTCTAATTCTGTTAGCCGAAAAACTAATTCACGGATTTAAAGTCGATGGATTTTGGACAGCCTTCTTTTTTAGTATCATTCTTACCTTCATCAATTCGATCTTCAATTTATTGAATCGAGAAGAAAATCAGGAGTAACAGACAATCTAAATTGTTTTCAATTACCCATTTCTACATTGAATAAATAGAGGTCAAATGGTTATTAAACACGTCTTTACCTACGCTTTTTCAACCTAAATGATTAAAATTCTATATGTTTTTTTGGCACTATAAAAGTGCATTACTTCATTGAATATCCTATTGCGAGAATAGAAAACTTACCTATTTTTACAAAAAAAAGATTCTCTATATGAGCAATGATCTTGAAAATGGCCAGAAGTTTTATAATGACGTAATGGCTTATTTTGATAAAGCTGCAGCCCTTACTGATTTTGAGCCAGGACTTCTTCATCAAATAAAAATTTGTAATAGCATCTATAAATTTTCCTTCCCCCTTGAAAAGGATGGTAAAATAGAGGTAATCGAAGGAATTCGTGTTCAACACAGTAATCACAAGTCTCCTACTAAAGGGGGAATTCGTTACAGTGAATTTGTGAATGAAGACGAAGTAAAAGCACTTGCAACTTTGATGACTTTCAAATGTGCTGTTGTTGATGTTCCGTTTGGTGGTGCTAAAGGTGGCATTAAAGTTAACCCACAGCAATACACTGTGAAACAACTAGAAAAAATTACTCGACGCTACACAACAGAATTAATCAAGAAAAGTATGATTGGTGCAGCGATTGATGTACCCGCTCCTGATTATGGTAGCGGCCCTCGCGAAATGGCGTGGATTGCCGACACCTATGCTACTTTTAAATACGATGATTTAAATGCTCTCGGTTGTGTCACCGGCAAACCGCTTGGTCAAGGTGGAATTCAAGGTCGTACGGAAGCAACGGGAAAAGGTATATTTTATGGTATCTGCGAAGCACTAAGCAAAACAGAAGACATGAAAGAAATCGGTTTAACAACCGGTATTGCAGGTAAAAGAGTAATTGTACAAGGACTTGGTAATGTTGGTTTCTATTCAGCAAAATTCTGTCAGGAAGGAAATGCAATCGTAATTGGTATTCTCGAACGTGAAGGTGCTGTCTATAATGATAAAGGATTAGACGTAGAAGCCTTGTTCAAGCATCGGAAAGAAACCGGAAGCATTTTGAATTTCCCCGGAGCAAAAAACATAGCCGATCCAATGTCTATGTTAGAAATGGAGTGCGATATTCTTATTCCTGCTGCTTTGGAAAATCAGATTACCAAAGAAAACGCTCCACGCATCAAAGCAAAAATTATTGCTGAAGGTGCTAATGGCCCGGTTACAAAGAATGCAGAGATTATTTTAAATCAGAAAAAAGTAATGATCATCCCTGATCTTTATTTAAATGCCGGTGGTGTTACTGTTTCGTATTTTGAATGGTTGAAAAATTTATCACACGTTCGTTTTGGCAGAATGGAAAAACGTTTCCAGGAAATGTCAAATCTGGAATTAATAAATGCCGTAGAAAAAATGACCGGTCATCAACTTGATACGCGTCAACGAAATGTAATTACCCATGGTGCCGACGAAATTGATTTAGTTCGCTCCGGACTGGAAGAGACAATGATTTCTGCCTACAATGAAATTCGCGAAATTAAAAAGCAAGATAAACGTATCGAAGATCTAAGAACAGCAGCATTCGTTAGCGGTATCCGAAAACTTGGTGTGAGTTATCAATCTTTAGGTATCTTTCCATAGAAAAAATTACCTCCGCAAAAAAAATCCTGCCTCACCGAGACAGGATTTTTTTTTGAATTTTGAATTTTGAATTTTTTTCTCCCGCAGATTGCGCGGATTTTCGCAGAAGCGTGGCGTAATTTTTTGACTTTTGACTTTTGAATTTTTTTCTCCCGCAGATTGCGCAGATTTTCGCAGAAGGGTGGCGTAATTTTTTGACTTTTGACTTTTGATTTTTTTTCTCCCGCAGATTGCGCGGATTTTCGCAGAAGCGTGGCGCAATTTTTTGACTTTTGACTTTTGATTTTTTTTCTCCCGCAGATTGCGCGGATTTTCGCAGAAGCGTGTCGCAATCTTTTTACTTTTTACTTTTTACTTTTTACTTTTTACTTTTTACTTTT
>CAYHCU010000269.1:0-4316 GCA_964355035.1 uncultured Flavobacteriales bacterium
ATCGCGCATGGTTTGGGACCATGAGGTCGCAGGTTCGAATCCTGCCACCCCGACAAAATTAGTGTAAGAGTAAGTGTAGGTGTAAGTAGTTTCAAGTTGCTTTTTGGTAATATTATACCAACACACTCAAAGTTCACACTCATACTGACCTTCAGATCTCGTAGCTCAATTGGATAGAGCAACTGCCTTCTAAGCAGTAGGTTGTGGGTTCGATCCCCGCCGGGATCACTTTTCAGAGCCAGTCACAGTGCCAGCGCCAGATTTCTAACTGCTGACTGACCCATAAAAAGTAATTCTGACAGAAATAAATTAGGTGTTCGATTTTCGTGATTCGTTTTGCTCCCTAATAATTGTAAGTAGTTCCCAATGCACTTACTACTCACCAATCCCCACTCACCAAATCAAAAATAAAACGTGTACTCGTAGGTAGTCACATTATTCCGCTCGTCACTTACTGTGATTTGTACTTTATGTTCTTTGTTGTCCATAATAGAAGAAACATCGCATTGAAGCATGTTATTCTTTTTATCGTATTCGAAAATCATCCATTTACCATCTACTTTTCCGGTGTATGATTTTATCTTCGATAAATTATCCTTTACGATAAATTGTATCAAAGCTCCACGATAGGAATTCATGTCAGCAGGAACATAGTCTTTGATAACCGATGGAGGAGTGGTGTCTAGGACAACTGCATAATCACCAAAAGTCGGAACTTGTGCCGAAACTAATTTGCCATTCCAATTTCCGCCTCTTCCTTTCAAGCTACCATCACTAAGCAATTCAACAAGGATCGCTTTTGACATCAATGAATCAGGTAATTTTACCTCCGGTTTAATACCAACAGTTATTGGTACATCCAAGGCTTCATACCAACTTCCTACTCGGAAGGTGTTGGATAAATATTGCGGACTTTTTATTTCCATATCGCTGTAATAAAAATCCTGATAAATAGCGTCAGAAGGAATAGCAACATCAAGTTTTGCTTTGTGAATAGCTATACCTTTTGCATTTGTAAGTAATATTGCGTCAGGATTATGTGGCTGATAGGGATAGGTGCTTAATGTCGCATAAACAATAATAGGGAACTCTATCTGTGTCTTATTGCCATTAAAATCTTTTACTACCATTTTAATATCATGCGATACTTCTTCACCAAAATATTGTGTTCCAAGTTTAATGGAATCATCGTAGATATTTAAATGATTTCCCGGTAAACGAAAAAAACGTTCTATGGTAGCATGATCACGGATGTAGCTTGTGTAATCGATGTGCGCATTTGCTTGTTTTGTGTCATTAAAATTAAAGCGGTCATACTTCCAAGTATATGCTAATAAATTATCCACATACATTTCTGCTGAATAAATTCCTAATTCTGCCTGTGAGTTATCGATGTGGTCAACTGCACCAATACCAAAACTGATATAACCGTAACCTTGTAAGTAATCTGTAGAGTTTAACATTAAAATTCCTTCTGAATTTTGTATGTCGTAGATTACTGATGAATCAGTTCTGTTTACAATACCGGCTTCAGGTGTAGGGTATACACGAATATATTTTATTTCCGGTGCTAATCCATCTGTTACCCGCAATCCAAAAAGAAATGGATTCAAAGGCTCTTCTGTTTGTTCGTCACGAATTTCAAAATGGAGATGTGGCCCTTTCGCACTTCCTGTTGATCCACTGTACCCAATTACTTCATCCTGCTTCACAAGAAACTCTTTTGATTTTAAATTAAGGTCAACTTCGAAGGTTTGTTTTTCATATTGAATTTTTTTGACATAAGCATTTACTGCTTGTGTGAATTTTTGCAAATGCCCATAGACCGTTACAAAGCCATTCGGATGAGTAATGTAAAGTGCTTTCCCATACCCATCAGCGGAAATTTTTATTCGGGAAATATAACCTTCTGCTGATGCTGATACCGGTCGACCTTCGGCTTCTTCTGTCCCTAAATCCAGCCCGGAATGAAAATGGCTGTCCCGAATTTCTCCAAAGGTACCTACGATGGTAACAGGTGTATCCAAAGGCCAATGAAAATAATTCTGCGGATAATTCTGCGCCTGTAACACTGTTAAGCCAATGAATTGAAGAAAAACAAGCAATAGAGGACTTTTTCTCATAGTTGGGGAATTTATCTGCAAAGAAAATAAAATACTGTGAAGTGTCTACTAATGAGTAACTAAAATAAAGGACCGCTAGTTTTCACACCAACGGTCCCACCACACGAAAAACATTGCACAAAACCTAAATGAAGAAACGACCATGGAGTGTCTTTATTTAGGTTTTGATCAAGGTTTACAGAAGCGTGACAAAGATTAATAGTAGTTAGCAAAAAAAAACTCGTTTGTATTGTTTATCAAGCTTTTGTAGTTTAGTTAGCTGTAATTAGTTAGTTGAAATTTGTTAAGAGTATTATGTATCTGGTTCTATTTGGATGCTTTCAGTATGTTCTTATCTCACGATAATATGATTCATTGTCCATTGTCCATTGTCCACTATCCATTATCCATTATCCATTTTCCACTATCCACTATCCACTATCCACTATCCATTTTCCATTCACCACTTACTACTCACTTATTTGCTACCTTCGCCAAATACAAAAAAACTCAACTCTATGTCTACTATTTCATTAGGAATTGGTTCTCGGGTACGTCATCCGCAATTTGGTGAAGGGGTTATCATTCAGGTCAAGCCTGAAGAGTATGTCGTTACTTTTATGCAGCATGGACTGCGTGAAATAATAAGGACGTACGATCAGTTCGAAATAATCGATGCTAACGATGCTGACAATGATCTGGTTAGCTTGGCAGATATCGAAGTTTTACTTGTTAATACCTTGCGTAAATACTCTGATCTTCAGGAGCGCGTAGAAATTGGACAGAAATGGACAGGAGGAACGATGATTTTAAAACCTGGCGATTCATCCTTGAAATCAAAAGAGGTTCCTATCGATGCCTTCTTCGGTAAAATCGTCATGCTTCGTGATCGTTTACGAGTTCTGGAACAAAGAGTCAATAGTCACGAAAAATTAACCGACGAAGATAAAGTGAATATGCAACAATACATCACCCGTTGCTATGGTTCGCTGACTACGTTTAATGTGTTGTTTAAATATTCTACGGATCAGTTTGTGGGGGAAATTAGTAAATAGTAAGTGGTAAATAGTAATTGGTGAGTAGGACTACTTACTAATTTCAACAGTTTACTTATTTGCAATTTACCACTTACCGCTTACCGCTTACCACTCACCACCACCACTTACTACTTACCACTCACTACTCACCAACAAATGAATCTCCTCTCAATCGAGAATCTCTCAAAGTCATATGGAGATAAAGTACTATTTGATAATATCAGTTTTGGAATTTCCAAAGGCGAAAAAGTTGCTTTGATCGCTCGGAATGGTTCAGGAAAAAGTACACTCTTAAAAATTATTGCAGGCAAAGAAACTGCTGATAGCGGCATTGTCACTTTTCGCAAAGATATCAATGTAGAATTTCTGGAACAAGAGCCATATATCGACTTAACGAAAACTGTTTTAGAAGTTATTTTTGACGCGAATAATCCTTCTGTTCAACTTATGCGTGATTACGAGTTGATATTGGAAAAGGATGAGCTTGGTCATACTCCTGAAACACAACGTGAACTTGAACGTTTGTCGGGATTAATTGATGATGCAAATGCTTGGGATTATGAAGTGCGTGTGCATCAGGTTTTATCGCGACTGAATATTCATAATCTTGATCAACCTGTTCGTCAGCTTTCGGGTGGACAAAGGAAACGTATTGCATTGGCAAAAGCACTTATCGATCCGGCAGATATATTAATTATGGATGAGCCAACCAACCACCTTGATGTGGAAATGGTAGAATGGCTAGAAGATTTTTTAACACGTTCGCAGTTGTCGTTGATTTTGGTGACGCATGACAGATACTTTCTGGAGAATATTACCGACAAGATCATTGAAATGGAAAACGGCAATATTTATTCGTACGATGGAAACTATTCTTACTTTCTTGAAAAGAAAGAGGAGCGGGAGTTCAATGAAACTCGTGAACGTGACAAAGCAAGAAACATCATGCGTACTGAGTTAGAGTGGATGCGCAGAATGCCGAAAGCGCGTGGTACAAAATCAAAAGCCAGGATCGATTCTTTTTATGAATTAAAAAACAGAGCTGCCGGGAAAAAGATTGAAGGGAAAATGGAACTCGATGTAAAAATGAATCGCATCGGAGGTAAAGTGATTGAATTGAAAAAAGTTTATAAGAGTTTTGATAACCTGCCAATACTTCAAGGGTTTGATTATACTT
>CAYHCU010000270.1:0-4297 GCA_964355035.1 uncultured Flavobacteriales bacterium
TGATGCCAATTGATGTCGTGAATTCGTTCAATCAAACATTTTTATTTACACCACACCCGCTTCGTTTACTGTATCAGCAATAGACTCATGTGTATCTGAAAATGGAATTAAAAAAGCTCAGGTTATTGCCGATTTCCATGTTGACACAAGTTTGTATGCGGTCAACTATAATTGGAATCTTTCTGTCTTTAGTAATCCAACTTGGACTTCAGGACCGAATTTCCATTATGTTTACAACGTACCTCCCGGTAGTTACGATGCAACATTAATTCTTACGAATAGTTTTGGTTGTCGTGATACAGCAACAATAACCGGTGCCGTTGTTGTTAATGGGCCAACAGGATCCTTTTCTTTTACCCCCTCCATCGGTTGCTCTCCATTAACAGTATCCTTTACAGGGACTGCAAGCGGAGCAAATACTTTTGCATGGGATTTTGATGATGGAAATGTTATTAACGGCACCACCCAATTACTATTGAATCATACGTATACGCAAGCGGATACATTTTTTCCGCAATTCTATTTAGGATTTCAATTGACAAATAGCTTCTGTTACATAGCAACGCCAGCTCTTGATAGTATCGTTGTGACCTCCTTAATTTCTGCCAACATCGATTCTACTGTCATTTGTATTACTGATGGCGGATCCTCTTCTGTTCAAGTTACTGTTAGTGACCCTTCAAATACACCACCATACACTTATAGTTGGACACCCGGTGGATTTGTATCTAACATTAGCTCTACTGCAACAACCGCTGATTTCGTACTAGCAACATCCGGAATTAGCCAGTACTACTATGTAGCTGTTGGTTATGGAAGTTTGGGTTGTGCCGCTTTTGATTCAGTCCGCATCGACTATTGTCCGTGTATTGACATTATTGACAGCATTCCAAACGTCTTTACACCGAATGGTGATGGCAGAAATGATTTCTATGAAATGAAAGCATTATGTTATTATGAACAATTTAGAATTGTCATCTTTAATCGATGGGGCAAAAAAATGTATGAGTCCAACAATCCTTATTTCAGATGGGATGGAAAAACCGAAGGTGGCTCTGAAGCCTCTGAAGGTGTTTACTATTGGATCATGGATACTAAATCTGGCCAACTGCATGGGAATTTGGAGTTGATTAGGGTGAAGAATTAGGCTGTTGACTGGGGTAAAGGTCAGAGGTCAAAAGTTAAAAGTTAAAAGTTAAAATTCAAAAGTCAAAAGTTAAAAGTCAAAAGTCAAAAGTCAAAAAAAATCCGCTCGGTAATTCTTGAGCGGATTTTTTTTTGTTGAATGAATATATTTTGCTAAAGGCGACAGCTTAATTCTTTAAGAATCTTGTAGGTTATATCTTCCTCTCTTCCTCTCCCTTTATATGAAAAACGATCGTCATTCTGTAAGAACCTTGTAGGTCTCTAAGCACGAAAGCTAAAGGAATCATATTAAAATAGTATAGTTTCAATTCAAGAACTCACTAACTGCAAACTGCACTTTTGGCTAAAGCCGGAGGTGTGTTGTATTTCTTATCCGTCCCTTAAAAGGGACGGAAATAAATGTACAGTACGACGTCAATCCCGAAATAGGATTTCGGAATGCGGATTTCGGATTTCGGATTGGGCGTGGTGCTAATAGGAAATTGCTTCCGATAACGTTCACTGTCCAATCCGAAATTTCGAATCCGAAATCCGAAATTCAATTACTATGCGGCTATAGATTAATTCAGTATTAAAAGAGAATCCAAATTGGTTTCGAATAGCTTTCGTACTTAGAAACCTACAAGGTTCTTACAGAATGACGACCGTTTTGCATACAAGGGAAGAGGAAGAGAGGAAGATAAAACCTACAAGATTCTTGCAGAATATAACTGTCTGCTTTAGTAAAATTTCTAAGGTTGAATTATTCCATTATCTTGCATCCCTACTTTGAACTTTGAACTTTGAACTTTGAACTTTGAACTTTGAACTTTGAACTTTGAACCTTGAACCTTGAACCTTGAACCTTGAACTTTGAACTTTGAACCTCCCAACCTCTACTGCGGATCCACATCCACAACAATCTGCACTCCATGATAAACTCTGTTGGAATAAAAACGAGTCATTGTAAGTTTTATCATTTCTTTTATTTTAACAACACTTGCTCCTCTTTCAATTTTAATAACAAAGTTTCGATAGTATTGATTTCTGATTCTGGAAACAAGTGGTAAATGCGGTCCGGTGACTCTTCCTCCGAGTCCTTCTTTTAAGAGCAAAGCAAAATTATTGCTGGCATCCTGAACTAACTCCAACTCTTTATGACGCATATTTATTTCAATTAATCTGCTATGTGGAGGATAACCGAAACGGTTACGCTCATGCAGATCGCGTATATAAAACCCTTTGTAATTATGCCGAACTACTTCTGTAATTACCCAATGATTAGGTTGCGTTGTTTGAATGATAACTTTTCCCCTTTTCAACTTTCGACCCGACCTCCCACTCACTTGCAGCATTAATTGAAAACTTCTTTCAAAAGCACGGAAGTCAGGGAAATTAAGAAGCTGATCAGCGTTAATAATTCCAACGGTGCTGACATTATCAAAATCCAATCCTTTCGTCACCATTTGTGTGCCGACGAGAATATCTATTTGGCGATCTTCAAATTCAGTAATTATTTTCAGAAAAGATGATCTAGTTCTTGTTGCATCTAAATCCATTCTTGCCACTTTGGCTTCCGGAAAAAAGAGGGCTATTTCTTCTTCTATTTTTTCCGTTCCAAAACCTTTTTCCTCAAGATGATAATCTGAACACTCGGGGCAAAATGCCGGAAGGTTTTCAAGATATCCACAGTAATGGCATTTAAGAGCTTTACTATTTTTGTGATATGTAAGTGTGACAGAACAATTTTTGCAGTGCGGAATCCAATTACATTGTCTACATTCAATGAAAGGAGAAAAACCACGTCGGTTTTGAAAGAGAATGACTTGTTCTTTATTATGTAATGCTTCACGAATACTGTCAATCAAAATAGGAGTAAAAATCGATTTCATTATTTTCTTTCGACGCGCTTCAGCCATGTCGGCAACTACAATTGCCGGCATTTCTATTCCGCCATGTCGTTCGTTGAGTTCGACTTTTCCATAACGATCTTGCTCAGCATTGAAGTATGATTCTAATGAAGGAGTCGCAGAACCTAAAATAGTTTTTGCGCCATGAATTTTGGCAAGAACCAATGCCGTATCTCTGCCATTATAGCGAGGTGCCGGATCATTTTGTTTGTAGCTTGAATCATGTTCTTCATCAACAATAATTAATCCGAGATTGTTGTAAGGAAGAAACAAAGATGAACGTGCGCCCAAAATAATTTGGGATTGTTTGCCCTGAATTTTTGGATTAAAATTCAAAACATGATTCCACACTTCCACTCTTTCATTGCCGGAATACCGACTGTGATAAACACCAACACTTTTTCCAAAATGTTTTTGCAAACGAACAATAATTTGAGTGGTCAAAGCAATTTCAGGTAAAAGATATAAAACCTGTTTCCCTTGTTTAACTGCTTCTTCGATTAAATGAATGTAAAGCTCCGTTTTACCACTTGATGTTACACCATGCAGCAACGTTACATCATGTTTTTCAAAAGTAGCTTTAATTTCTTCCATTGCTTTCAATTGGACAGATGAAAGCGCTGCAGGCGGAATTACATTATCGGAAGCAGTTGGGATTCTATCTACTTGAACGCTATATTCTATTAAAATACCATTGGAGATTAAAGTCTGAAGAGAACTTTTTGAAATATCAGGATGAGAAAGAATCACAGATTTTTTTACCGATTCCCGATTCGCATCATCATACAAATATTTCAGGAAAATCATCAAGGTAGCTTGCTGACGTTGCTTCCTATGATCCCCTTCCAATTGCTGAAATAAAATTGACATTTCACTGTCGCTTTTATAATTTTCAGCTAACCTCAATCTCGCTTCAAGTTTTGGTTTGTATCTTGAATTGATCTCTTCGCTGATTATCACTATTCCTTTTTCAACTGCTCTTTTAAGAATCTGATGAACGCTGGACTTTTTCAACAATTTAGCAATCTCATCGATTGTCATTTCAGCATTTTTCGAAAGAGCAGAAATCAAAATTTCTTCGTTCGCTGTCAAGTTTTCATTTTCCAAATCTGCTTCTCCGGATAACATGACCTTTGTTTCACTAGCCAACTTCAAAGCAGAAGGCAAAGCACTATTCATGACTTCACCTTGAGAACACATATAGTATTCAGACATCCATTCCCACAACTTAAACTGTTGATCGATAACCAAAGGCATATAGT
>CAYHCU010000271.1:0-3100 GCA_964355035.1 uncultured Flavobacteriales bacterium
ATTTATGTTCATGGCTTTGTGACTAGTGAAGGTCAGAAGATGAGTAAGAGTATTGGAAATGTAGTGAATCCTCTCGAATACATCGATAAATTTGGAACCAATGCTTTGCGTTATTATCTTTTGAAAGAAATTTCTACTACTGATGATGGAGATTTTAGTAATAAAAAATTTATTGAATTGTTTAATAGTGATCTCGCTAATTCACTTGGTAATCTTGTGAATCGTGTGACGATGATGGTGGATAGATATGTAGGAGGAAAGGTGCCTGCGGCGACTGCAAATGATGAGGTTTCCAGTCAGGTTGGTGATTTTATGCAGAAATATTGTGACTCTTTTGAGGCTTTTAATTTGAAAGAAGCTTGTGAAACTTTGGTGGAATTAACAAATTTTGCCAATAAATATATTGATGATAAGAAGCCTTGGTCTGTAGCGAAGAACAACCCGGCGGATTTACCAACGATTCTTTACGATCTACTCGAACTCTTGAGATATATTGCCACTTTGCTTTTACCTATTTTGCCAAGTGCGGCGGAGGCGATTGCAGATCAATTGGGCATCAAGACAGTTGATATGAAGCTTGATACCAAATGGGGCATGTTGAAAGCAGGTAGCACTATTAAAGTAGCTCAACCACTTTTCCCAAGAATTGAGGTCTAATTAAGTTGTGGCCAAAGAGGCTGTTTTGATAATTGTGGAGATGATAATTCTTACGATTGAATAAGAAAGGATAATTACCACTAATCCGACAATTGACCAGGTAAGGTGTTTTTTTGCACCATCTATCTTTTCTTGTTCTGCACCAAAGATCACCATGCTGCCACCGGCCCAGGCTATCATAATTATTCCGATCGGAGCGGCAAAATATAGTAAGGCGCCCGCGACGATTTGAAGAACAATTATTGTGGCTCCAGTAGCACCTTGAGCTTTGATTTCTTTATCTAAGGCAAAGGGTTCATTTGAAGGTCTATAAGATGGATCAATTTGATATGCATGTACTGCAGCAGTTCCCGCGATAAGCAGTGACATTGTAAGTAAGACAGTTGTAAGAATTTTCTTGATCATATTGAGCGACGTTGTCGCATTTTAGCTGAATACATTGAATTGAGTTACGCCGGCAACTACACCATAAGCGGCGGCGATTATTACCATACCAATTACGAGATATAGAATGATATCTTTTGCTTTAGTAACATCTTCATCTTTACCTCTTGAGATGATGTAGTAAATTGCGGCAACGACTATGGCGATGATAGTAAGAAGCATTGCAGAACGCAAAATTGCTTTGATTGCTAGCGTCATACCTCCTTCAAGGCTTACATCCGGTAGCTTTGCGAGTTGTTTGGCGTCGGTGTTGTTAGTGTTAGGTCGTGGAGTGAGCGTGTCTATGAGTGGTCTACAATGTCCTCGTGGGGTTCCATTTGGATTAACTGCATCTTGCTGACAGGCTAATCCTTCGGCACAAATATCGCCGTTGTAGCATAGTGCGCCATCTTTTAAGTTGGTTGCAGCGTAAGTTTTTGTTGGAATATTTATGAATCCAATGATTACTAAACTAATTATAATTATTATTTTTTTCATGGTTTGGCTGGGGTGGTAGTGGATGAAGCTGGAGGGCTAAATTCATCATACTTAAAATTTGAAACGATAGTAACAATTGTGTAAGACATCAGTGAAATGATGAGGCCTACAATGGCATAAATAGCCTGTTTTTTTGCTTTCTGGACGGTCTCGTCATTACCGTAAGCTGTGGTAAATCTGACACCTGCTATTACTAAGAAAACTAATGACAATGAGGCAATTGCTCCAATTAAAACTACTGCAACTTTTGGTAGTACATTGCTAACTAAAGTTTTTCTTAATGCATCGTTTGCGGAAATATCTCCATTTGGACCAGGCAAGGTGTTTGGTCTTGGAATTACACTTTGTTTGAATTGATCCGCTGCGCCTTGGGCTTCAGCAAATACTGCTGTAGTTCCCAGGTTTAGGGTGATAATTATGAGTGCTAAAATTTTAAGAATATTTTTTTTCATTATCCGTTTGTGAAGAATGTAGGATTGACTGTGTAAAGTATTAGGCTTGAAAGGAATAAAACAATAATTCCAACTATTGATTGTAAGATACGTTTTTTTCCGGCATTGATTGCCTCAGAATCTCCACCTGAAGCGGAAATTTGAATGCCGCTAATAATGATGATTGTTACGGCAATAATACCTACGAGACTGGCTCCCCAACGATAAATCATGTTGATATAGCCGTAAATCGCACTTGTACCACCTTTAGTTAGTATTACTTGAACTTCTTTACAAGAGTAGGCAACTTTCAATTCATTGTCTTTATTTTCTGTCATTAATCCTTGAGCCTTATTCGAGCAGGTTTTTGCGAGCATTGAAACTGATTTTGGAACCCAGGTTATTTTTGTTTTTGGTTTTCCATCAGCATCTTTGCCGTCTGCGACAGGGATGTCTTCTTTGAATTGGAAAGTATTGCGAAAGCAGCGACGGATGACGTAGTCTGTTCCTTCGCCAGATTCATCTACGTTTAATGGTGCTTCAATTACGGAAATTACATAGCCGTTATCCGGACCGTCTGTTGGATTTGTCGGATCGCTTTGATTAGGTAAAAGTTCTTGAATACATGGTTTTACATCTGAATAAACTGCGGCAATATCTCCTAGTGCATCTGTTGCTTTTCCCGCAAAAACTATTGGGGTAGTCATTACTCCAATCATTATCGCTAATGCTATTTTTGAGAATAATTTTTTAACCATTTGAGAAAATTGATTGAACGAAAATTGTGATTACATAAGATAATAGAGCTACAATTAGACCAATTGCAGCGTATTTCATTATATCTTTTGCCTCATCAAGCTTTTGTGAATTTCCATTTGAAGCCATAAACATGAAGCCTGCAACAATGAATAAAATTACAGCGATTGAACCCATAATGGTGATTGCAAAGTCAATTAAAGTCATTACTAGAGAAACTATTGGGCTTTGATTAGGATCATTAAAATATTTTTTTGGTTGTTCTCCGCTGTCGAGTTTAAGATTTTCTTTTACGTTGAATGTTCCTTCAGTTAAATCGTTTTTTGGATTAGGTG
>CAYHCU010000271.1:3200-4297 GCA_964355035.1 uncultured Flavobacteriales bacterium
TATTGTGCTGATGAATAGCGTTCTAATTGTAGATTTAAAGTTTTTCATAGCGTTTTTAAAGAACTATTAACCTTCGAATTCTTTAGGCATGTTCAATAGAGCGTTTTCCTCTGTGATAAGCCCTGCCTGCAATAAATCCGTAAGAGACTTTTTCATAGTTTGCATGCCTTCTTTAGTAGAAGTTTCGATAACTGAATTAATTTGATGAGTAGTTCCTTTACGTATCATGTTTGCGATCGCATTATTGCAGAACATCATTTCGAGACCTGCTACACGACCTTTCTCATCTTTTGTTTTAATCAAAGTTTGCCAGAAAACGGCTTTCAAGCTCTCAGCTAACTGAGAACGAACCTGATTTTGCTGATTAGAAGGGAAGGAATCGATAATACGGTTAATAGAATCGGCACAACCCATTGTATGCAAAGTCGCGAATACCAAATGTCCTGTTTCAGCTGCGGTAATGGCCATTTGAATAGTTTCCAAGTCACGCATTTCTCCCACCATGATTACATCTGGGTTTTCACGGACAGAGGCGCGTAGAGCTTTTTGGAAAGTGTGAGTATGTGTACCAACTTCACGTTGTTCAATAATTGATTGATTATCCTGATGAACGAACTCAATAGGATCTTCAATTGTAATAATATGTTTTTTTTGATTGCGATTAATTTCGTTAATCATTGAAGCCAAGGTGCTGGTTTTTCCAGAACCTGTAGGACCTGTAACAATTACGAGACCGTTTTTGAAAGATGTCGCGCGTTTCATTTGAATAGGTAATCCGAGTTCATCCATAGTCATTACTTTTTCTGGAATGAGACGGAAAGCTGCAGCAATACCTTTTCTCTGTACGAACATATTCACCCTGAAGCGGGCGATTGTCTCTAGATCAAGCGAGAAATCCATATCGAGACTTTGTTCGAATTTCTTTTTTTGTTCCGGCGAAAGAATCTCTAAAAGATACTCTTCAGCCATTTTTTTCGTAAGAGGCGGGTGATCTTCAATTTTTATAATGTCGCCGTTAATACGCAAAGCTGGTTTAACGCCGGTTGAAATAAAAATATCGGAAGCATGATATTGAACTGCGGTACGAAATATTTTTT
>CAYHCU010000272.1:0-4289 GCA_964355035.1 uncultured Flavobacteriales bacterium
CAGCAATCGATGCAGCAGGAAATACAGTAACATGTTCATTCGATGTAACAGTAAACGATACAGAATTCCCGACACTTGCAGGTTGTCCTTCGAATATTTCTTTAGGAACAGCAGGATTGTGTAGCGCCATTGCAACATGGAGTGCACCAACAGCAGCAGACAATTGTTCAGGCGTTCTTCTAACATCAACTCATAACTCCGGAGATGTATTCCCAGTCGGAACTACAACGGTAACCTATACAGCAACAGATGCATCAGGAAATATCACAACATGTTCATTCGATGTAATTGTAGCTGATAATGAGAATCCGGTATTAGTAAATTGTCCGGCAGATATTATTATTTGTTCTCCAATCGTTTTATGGGTAGCACCGACAGCAACAGATAATTGTTCTGCAGTTGTAACATCAACACATACGCCGGGATCAACATTCGCTGTTGGAACTACTTTGGTAACCTATACAGCAACTGATCTTTCAGGAAATTCAGTTTCTTGTTCATTCAATGTAACAGTAAATGTACCTTCAGTTGCTGCAACATCAATTTCCAGTTCAATTGGTAATTCACTTTGTGTAGGAACAAATGACACACTTAGAGTTGTAGGTGGTTCATTAGGCACAACAGCTCAATGGGTATGGTACACGGCAAGTTGTGGTGGTGTTCAAGTAGGAACAGGATCTGAATTAATAGTTACACCAAGTGCCACAACAACATATTTTGTTCGCGCAGAAGGTGCATGTGGAAATAGCTCTTGTGCAACAAGAACGATTACCGTTTATGTTGGACCTCCTTCAGGTAATGTAACACTTGTTTCAGGTTTAGGTTCAGTTTGTCCGGGAACAACAGGAGTATATTCTGTGAATACAGTTCCGAATACAGGATTCTATAGTTGGTCAGCTCCTGCGGGAACATTGATCAATGGTCTTGCAAGTCCTGTAATGACTCCGGATACATTTGTAACAATCACATTCGGTACATTGCCGATTGGTCAATCAGGTTATAATATTTGTGTATTTGCAGCGAATGATTGTGGTTCAACAAACAATAAATGTGTATGGATCCGTGGTGATCTTGGAATGCCAATTTATGCAATAGCTCCAACAGTAGTTTGTGCAGGCACAACGGTAACTTATACATTAACTCCTTTAAGCGGTGCTGTAAGTTATATCTGGACAGCAACCGGTGGTGCGACAGTTTCAGGAACAGGGGCATCTGTCTCTGTTACATTCCCTGCAAACTTTACGACAGGTTCTTTATGTGTTTCAGGCCAAAGTGCATGTGGATTAATTGGAGCGCAGCGTTGCATTTCAATATCTTCAACTCCTGGATTACCGGGTGCAATCAATGGTTTGGCAACAGTTTGTCCGGGATCAACAGGGGTTTATAGCATCGCAGCCTTAGTAGGAGCAGCATCATACATCTGGACAGTTCCGGCAGGCGCTACGCTTATTGGACCTTCAAATGGAATATCTATTACCGTTTCCTTTAGTGCAGCGTATACAACAGGTTTAATAACTGTGAAGTCAGTGAATACATGCGGAACACAAAGTGGTGTTCGTGGAAAAACGGTTTCAACAGGAAAACTACCAACACCGGGTAATATTACAGGCGATCCTACATCAGGAGTTTGTGGTCAGACCTATCAGTATTCAATTCCTTCATTAGCGAATGCAACTCTAGGATATGTTTGGACAATTCCTGCAGGAGTCACAGTAATAGGACCTGCAACAAGCAACAGTATTACACTTCAGTTTCCTTCGAACTTTGTTTCAGGACAACTATGTGCAGCAGGAAATAATAGTTGTGGCTTAGGTTATGCTCGATGTATCAATGTTTATGGAAATCCGTCTACACCTGGAGTAATAAGTGGAAGTACAAGTGTTTGTTTTGAAAGTGTAGAAATGTACACTTGGGCTCCTGTACCGGGCGCAACTTATTACCAAATTGGAGTACCAATTGGAGCGACAATTCTAAGTGGTAATATCACAACAAATACCTTTGTTTTAATTCAATGGGGAACGACAGGTGGAAACATCGGATTGAAAGCCGTGAATGGTTGTGGTATTTCAGGAACACGAACGTTGGCCGTAGCCATCTCTTGCCGTACAGCGGCAGAACAAGCAATGAGTAATCAGCTTATTGTTGAGGCGTATCCAAATCCGAATCATGGTAAGTTCTCTGTAAGCATAGATAGTAGAACTGATGAAACGTACACGTTGAAAATTATGGATCAAACGGGTCGCGTTTTGAAAGTTTCTGAACTAAAAGCATCTTTAGGCATGAACGTACAGGAATTCGATCTTGACGGCATTGCAGCAGGAATGTACATGCTCAGAATTGAAACAGAAAACAAAGAAGTAATTAATAAAACGATTTTAATTCAATAAAAAATACACTTACGGGGTGTTAAATTAAGGGGAGCTTATGGGAGCTCCTCTTTTTTTTTGAGATAAAAACGGGCATATTTCATTTTAATGTCGAAACCTTTTCGTGGGAACCTAGTAAATAGTTACCTGAGGGTTTTACCTCTTCAGTGTATTTAAAAATGATGAAATTTGTCAAAATTCCGCTTTTGTTCTTAGTTCTGGTGCTAACCATGAACTCTTGTACGCCATATCGAAAGACCTTAATGTTCCAGCCCTCGAAAGCGGATAGCCTAAGGGTTAGCAACGATGCATACAGTCCAATTGTGGCGCCAAACGATATTCTTGACATTTACGTAACCAGTACCAGTCCGGAGGCAAGTAAGTACTTTAACTATTCTGAAAATCCAGAGAATTCTGCCGGTTTGATCAATGGCTATTTGGTGGATGCACGCGGAGAAATACAAATTCCGTTTATTGGGTCAATTCGCGTTATTGGAATGAGTACTTCATCTGCCCGCGAAATGGTAGCACATGCCCTTGCAAAATACTTGGTGAGTCCGTCCGTTAAGTTAAGTATTCGAAATTTCAAAGTGACAGTACTTGGTGAAGTCATGAGACCGGGAATTTTTACTGTTCAGAATGAGAAGATAACCTTGCCTGAAGCAATAGCACTTTGTGGCGACTTTACTCTGTACAGTAAGCGCGATCGTTTGACTGTAATTCGCGATAGTGCCGGTTACAAAACCTACAATTATATAGACATGAATACACGCGATGTGTTTTCATCTCCCTATTATACCCTGCATTCGAACGATATCGTTTATGTTGAGCCAAATAAGAAAAAAAGATTCCAGGGAGAAAACTACTATAGAGTTATTCCTCTAATATTAAGTTCACTTACTTTCATGCTCGCCATTTTTTCAATTACTAAAAAATAGATTTTAATTAATGTCAACGGAAGATAATTATACAAATGCAGATTTAAGCGTAGAGTCTGAGAAGATCAACATCAAACAGATCTTTTATGACTACGTCGTAAGATATTGGTATCTGTATGTTCTAAGTTTGATTCTTTCATTTATGATTGGATATTATTATCTATGGTATTCAACTCCTATTTATAATGCGCATGCAACTGTTCTGATCAAACTTGCTAGTCCGGGAGGACAAAAGGGAGATATCCTGAACGCCATGAATGAGTTTGATGACGATAGAAATCTTCAGAATGAAATTGAAGTAATCAAATCTCGGACAATGGTTTTACGAACAGTAAAAGCATTGAATTTTGATATTTCCTATTATTATGTAGGAAGTGTTAAAACACGTGAAGTTTATCTTGAATGCCCTTTTAAAGTTATCAATGATTCAATTAAATTGAAAGCATTGAATGACCCTATAGAAATACATATTATTTCCGACAAGAAATTTCGATTATCCTACACCAATTCAAAAACGAAAGAGACCTTTAGTAATATTTATGCTTTTGAAGAACAAATTAATATTGATTTAGGAAGTTTTCGAATTGTGAAGAGAGGTTTCTTTAATGCCAGAGCATACAATAATCCTAATTACGACAGAAGAAATTACCTTGTAAAAGTTCAGAATGTTGATGGTGTTGTGGAGAGATATCAATCTTTACTTACTGTTTCTGTGCTGACAAAAGCCTCTTCGATTCTTAATATTTATATTGAGGACAAAGTGCCGACAAAGGGAGTCGATTTCATCGATAAACTTATTGAGATTTGGATGCAAAGCAGCATCGATCAAAAAAACGAATTAGCTACCAATTCTCTTAAATTTATTGATGAGCAGGTTCTGTTAATTTCTCAGGATGTAAATGGCGTAGAAAAAGAATTCGAAGATTTTCGCTCACAAATAGGAATTACTGATTTGAATCTTGAAGCGCAAGGGTACATGAATAGG
>CAYHCU010000273.1:0-4269 GCA_964355035.1 uncultured Flavobacteriales bacterium
TCCCGGTTTATGGAGGTGCTTGTTTGAAATTAGCCCCTGATCACAAAATTTATTGGAGTATTTCATATTATGATGGAACATTCTTTACTTATCCGTATGCTGATTCTATACGAAACATGTATAATGAAAATTTAAGTGTAATCAATCAACCAGACTTATTAGGTATGGCTTGTGATTTTCAGCCTTACAGTTTCTACCTTGGTGGTAAACGTACTTATGCCGGACTACCGAATAACCCTGATTACGATTTACCTGCCTTAGGCGGTTCTGTGTGTGATACCTTGGGGTTACCGAATGTGGTTGTGGATATAAGTGGTGACAATGAAATCACTATCTTTCCGAATCCGGCAACGAACAAATTAACTGTTTTCTTCAACAAGAATGATGGAAAGATTGTTACTGCAAAAATAATTGATTTGTATGGAAGAATTGTTTTGCAGCAGAAATTGCAAAACAATTGCATCAACCTTGAAAATTTAAATGCCGGAAGCTATGTGATCTCATTTTATGAGAACAATTTATATTTATCAAGTACGCGATTTACTATTGTTAAATAATTTTTAAAACAACATTTAAGAAATTACTCCACAGTAACAGACTTCGCAAGGTTTCGCGGTTGATCTACATTACATCCTCTCATGACAGCGATGTGATAAGAGAGTAATTGAAGCGGAACTACAGAAAGCAATGGAATTAATATATCGTCTGTTTCGGGAACTTCAATACAGTAATCAGCGATTGATTTAACGGTTTCATCCCCTTCAGTAATAATAGCAATCACAATACCCTTGCGTGCTTTTACTTCCTGAATATTGCTGACTACTTTTTCATAGGTTTCATTTTTTGTGGCGATTACAACAACAGGCATTTCTGCATCGATCAAAGCAATAGGGCCGTGTTTCATTTCAGCGGCAGGATAACCTTCTGCATGGATGTAAGAGATCTCTTTCAATTTGAGTGCGCCTTCCAGAGCAACAGGGAAGCCGTAACCACGTCCAAGGTACAAGGCATTCGACACATCTTTAAATTTCTCCGCAAGTACTTTGATAGCATCATTTGCTTTCAAAGCACGTTCAACTTTTGCAGGAATTGCTTCCAATTCATTTAACAATTGATGGAAACGAGAATCTGTAATCGTACCACGGTGACGCGCAATTTGAATTGCCATCAATGTAAGTACAGTGACTTGAGCGGTAAATGCTTTTGTTGAAGCCACACCGATCTCCGGACCGGCATGTGTATAGGCTCCGGCATGTGTTGCACGGGGAATGGATGAACCAACCACGTTACAAACACCAAAGATTGTAGCACCTTTTGATTTTGCCAATTCAATAGCAGCAAGTGTATCGGCAGTTTCACCTGATTGTGAAATCGGAATTACAATATCATCTTCATAGATCACCGGATTACGATAACGAAATTCAGAAGCGTATTCCACTTCTACCGGAATGCGGGCAAGATCTTCGATTAAGTATTCAGCGACTAAACCGGCATGCCACGAAGTGCCGCAACCAATGATTAAAATACGTTTGGCATTGACAAATTTATTTTCGTATTCAGCAATACCACCCAAACGTAAAAATCCTTTTTTAGCATCAATACGTCCACGCATACTATCCCAAATTGAACGAGGTTGCTCGTAGATCTCCTTTAACATGAAATGCTCATAGCCGCCTTTTTCAAGCTGTTCTAATTTAAGCTCCAGTTCATGGATATAAGGCGTCTTTACCTGATTCTCTATCGTCTTTACTGTGAGTGTTCCGTTTTTAATATAAGCAACTTCACCGTCATTCAGATAGATTACATTGTTTGTGTATTCAATGATTGGTGTTGCATCGGAAGCAACAAAGAATTCATCTTTTTCTTTTCCGACACCTAATACAATCGGACTTCCTTTACGAGCGCAAATAAGTTCGTTTGGATTTTCTTTAGAAAGGACAACGATTGCATACGCTCCGATCACTTCTCCAAGAGCTAAACGAACAGCTTCATCAAGACTAACATTTCCATTTTCATGAATGTCTTCAATGAGGTGAATTAAAACTTCCGTATCTGTATCGCTTGAAAAAGTATGGCCACGTTTAATTAACTCAGCTTTGATGGAAGAGTAATTTTCTATGATACCATTATGGATGATAGCAAACTTTTGTGATTGAGAATAATGAGGGTGAGCATTTCTGTCGTTCGGTTCTCCATGAGTTGCCCAACGAGTGTGCCCCATTCCGATTTTCCCTACAACATCTTTCCCCTTAACAAAATCAGCTAAGTCACTGACTTTCCCGGCTTTTTTATAAACTTTTAAATCTCCATTAAGGATGGCAACTCCTGCGCTATCATATCCACGGTATTCTAAGCGTTGTAGGCCTTTAATAATGATGGGATATGCTTCGCGGTGGCCGATGTAGGCAACGATTCCGCACATGATGTGTGATTATTTTATTTTGGTGTAGTAAAGAGATAATTTCATTTTGTAATCTGCATTTGTGCTACTACCTATCACGACTCTGTTTGGTGTCACCCCGGCACCGGCTACAACAAGATAAAAATCGGTGCTGTTATACGTGCCATCCAGAATTCCCTGGATTTGGCGGGCGATATTGAATGTGTAGGTGTTCGTAATGCTGTTATAAGTGCCACCATAATATCCTGCCGATTCATAATAATCGATAGGAAAGATGTTTGCACCGGCATCATTTTTTGTAGTCAAAAGGAATTTTGATGCTACAGGATACAAAGCAGGCACATTACCTTGAGCAGTGATCACTAACTCAGCTTTATTAACTACAATACTGCCGGAGTCGATAAAATGTTTCAAATACGGCATTGAAATCTTGGTTTTAACACCTGAGTTTCCCTGCACATAACAAAGCGAATCTGTTGTACCGGATGAAAGAAGTGTCCCTACCGGCGTTCCTGTATAATCGTGCACAAATGAGTTGACACGAGCATTTGCCAAAGAGAAGTTGTATTTTTTAGGTGTCGTGTCATTATGAAAATACAAAACGAGAGCGGAACTAAAGAAGCTAAAGGAAGAAATAGCGCCCCTGCCAAGGGTTGCATTTGGAGCAGTAGAAATGTTCAATCCTTTAAAATAGGCCAACCATTCAGCATTACTGTTCAAAGAAGCTTGACCGTTTTGAGCCAGAAAATCAGTTGCTAAACTATTGTCTAATTTAATTCGCAATTGAGCACCGAGGGTATCTGTTGTATCTGAAGCTAAAACCACACGACTAAGGGGAGCAGGTAAAAAAGTTGTGCTTCCAAGTGGCGCAGGATCAAAGGCAAATGTTGAGAAATCATAATAGGTACTGTCAACGTGCATGTTGTCGGTAAGTTTGTAAACACTCACTGTTTGTGACTCTGTGGTGTCGCCATAATAACCATTGTAGCCTAAAATGAGCACAATGGAATCAGCAATTGGTGTAGTACCAAAGCTTGGTGTTCCTGCAAGATTTACCTGAGCGAAAACAGAAGCAGTTGATAATCCAAATGTAGCATCATTAATACATCCAAGTAATTGAGAGGAAAGTTCGTCTGTTTGCAAAGAATCTTCTGCTAAAACGGTATTAATAATCGTTGTAGTGTCTGAAAATACTGTGACCAGTTGATCTCCCGGAGGAAGAACGTCTAATCCAATATCGTCTGGATCTTTACAACCCGAGAAAAGCAGGATTCCAACCAAGAGTGGTTGAACTATCAAAAAAGATTTCCTCCACCGAAGGGTAGAGGAAGTCTTTAAAGTTGATTTGGTAAGGTTCTGTAAAATAGTTTTTACAAGATTTCCTTTAGATGGGGAGGCATCCGGAAATAGTCGATTCATAGTTAGTCGGCAAGAACAGGTTCTTGTTCTAAAAGTTCATCATAAAAATCAGAGCAAGCTGCAACAAAAGCGCTTTCGTCTTCGAAGTTTTGATAGTCTAATACAGGCTTTCCTGCTTTTTTCAGGTAATTATCAAGTGTTTCGTTTTTGCCATCACATCCTTTGATTACACCATCGCAAAGTTTCATCGCTGCGAGGTTTACATTTACCATTGAAGGTTCTTTGTAAAGTTTGGAATCTTCAGGAGAAATACCGTCCATCTTCAGTTTTTTCTGCAGATTTGGACTCATTGTATCATCGAGATCTTGATAATAAGAGGAGTAAACAACACGACTGTTTTTAAACATCGGATCGTCTTTGTAACCGGTTTTTACGAAGCAAGGAATCAAAGAAGCCATCCAGCCATGACAGTGGATACCATAAGGCTCTCGACCTAGTTTATTAACAGT
>CAYHCU010000274.1:0-4255 GCA_964355035.1 uncultured Flavobacteriales bacterium
AGGGGAAAAAACGGTTGTGTTAGTGAGTTTGAGCAGGAGATCATTGATTATGCAGTCCTTGATAAAGATGCTTTGGTTATAGCAGCTGCAGGAAATGGAAATACGGAGGAAGAGCACTATCCCTCTTCATATAATAATTGTGTATCAGTTGCTTCTACCACTTCAACAGATTCTCGTTCTAGTTTTTCAAGCTATAGCTACAGTGTAGACGTTTGTGCGCCGGGAACAAATATTTATGCAACAGATTACAACGATACTTATTCTACACAAAGTGGTACCTCAATGGCTTCGCCAATTGCAGCAGGATGTGCAGCTTTGATAAAATCCCGTTTCCCTTCTTTTACCGCTCTTCAGGTTGCAGAACAATTACGGAATACTTCGGATAATATTTATGCAGTTGGAGGTAATGTAGCCTTCGCTGGAAAATTAGGGAAAGGCCGTGTAAATTTATTTCGTGCTGTTACAGATACATTGTCGCCGGGAGTAGTCGTTAGGAAATTAAATATTAATGACGGAAATGATGGAGTTTTTATAGTTGGCGACACCTTAAATATTAATAATTTATTAGAAAACCTTCTTCGTCCAACAGTAAATTTGACTTGCTCATTAACAACTCCTTCAACTACATATTTGCAAATTCTTAATAGTACAAGTTCGTTTGGTGTTTTAAATACGAACGATACAGCTTCCAATTATTCTTTGCCGTATCGAGTTGTTATAAAAGCAGGTACTCCACAAAATACTGAAGTAATATTAAAGCTTACATTAACAGATGGTACATGGACAGATAACTTCTCATTTAAAATTATTATCAATGAAGATTATATCAATATCGACATTAATGATATTGCAACATCAATTACGAGTAAAGGATTAATTGGATATAATCAAAGTGGTCAAACTCAAGGATTAGGTTTTAAATATCAAGGAGGAACAACTATTTTATATGAAATGTCTTTAATGGTAGGAGCAAACGGTACACAGGTTTCCGATTTTTTCCGTGGAGATGGAACAAGCTCTGATGAGGATTTCTCTCCTATAGCAACCGTTTCTCGTCAAATCCCTTCAGTTGTTTCTGAATTCGATGCTGTTGGTTCTTTTGAAGATAACGGACCATCTTCTTCTGCTCCAATTAATGTGTTAATCACTCATCATGCTTATGCGTGGACACCTGTTCCTGACAATAAATACATAATGGTTCAATATTCGATCAAGAATATTGGAACAAGCTCACTGACTGATTTTGCAGCGGGATTGGTAGCAGATTGGGATATTCCTGCATTCGGAAACAATAAAGCTTCAACAGATGTTGCACGACGAATGGGTTATGTTTGGAGTACAGATGTAGCCGGTTTATGGGCTGGTATTAAATTATTAAGTCACACAGGAAACTTCAATCATTATGCAATCGATAATTATGCCGCTAACGGAGGTTTGGATTTGTCAGATGGATTTTCAAATGCTGAAAAGTATACATCAATGACTACATCAAGGGCTGATGCCGGAATCTTGCAGGCAGCAACCGGCAATGATGTTATAAGTTCTGTCTCATCAATGGGAGTAAATCTTGCTGCAGGTGATTCAATCGAAGTAGCTTTTGCTTTGATTGCAGGGGAGGATTTATCAATGATTCAAGCTTCAGCTGATGCTGCGCAAATAAAATACGACAATGTTTTGGCAGTTTCGAATTTGAATTCTAATTCGTTCGTCACCCAATTGAATGGAATTTATCCAAATCCTTCTAACAAGCAAACAAGAATCGAATTCGCTTTAGCAGCAAATGCGAAGACAGTACTATCGGTTTACAATTTACTTGGTGAAAAAATGAAGGATGTAATTTCAGAAAGTTTGGCTGTAGGAACCTATTCATTGATTATAGATACTTCCGATTTAGCTGCCGGAAGTTATGTATGTAGAATGCAAAGTGGCGCTGTTCAGTCGACTTTGCCGCTTAATATTATACATTAATTTATAAAATAGATTGTTAAAAAGCCTCGTCCAACGGATGGGGCTTTTCATTTTAAAGGAATAAATACCCGTTTTACTCTGAAAAAGAGGTTAATAAATTTAAATAGATAACAATTTTATTTCCTCTTTTACTATTACATTTGTAGTCTGTTAAAAGAATCAAAATTTATGGAATTCAAAGAATTAATTTCCGTGCCCGGAATGAGCGGGCTTTACAAAGTGGTAGCAAATAACCGTGCAGGTTTTATTGTTGAATCACTGGTTGATAGCAAAAGAACGATCATCAATTCAACTCAAAAGATAATGACGTTGGTAGATATAGCTGTCTATACTGCTTCCGGTGAAGTTCCACTTCGTGAGATTTATAAAAAGATCCAGACAAGCGAAATAAATGAATTGTAAGTAGATGTGTAGGGAGATCAAACGCAACTAAGGGACTATATTAAAAACTTAGTCCCTGAGTTTGATGAAGAGCGTGTCTATACTTCTGATATCAAAAAAATGTTAACTTGGTTTGAATTGCTGAGTGACAAGATTGATTTTTCAAAAGAAGAAGTAGTTGACAGTGAAGAAAAATCCATTGGGTCTGAAAAAGATTCGAAGTTGGCTGCCAAGTCTAAACATGAAACTCATGGACCAAAAATAGAATCGGCAAAAAGGTCTACTGCACGGACTCGTAAAAAAGTTTAATCGGATGAGTAGTTCTCCGGAAATTAAAGCAGTTGAAAAAATTACCCGACATTTTTTGCCCAATGATTTGGATATAAATAATTGGACTGCACTTGAACCTTTTTTTATTTCTCTGACTGATAGAAAAATTAATTCTATTCGTGATTTGCTTTCTTGGTTGTATGACTTAAGCGAATTGGAAGCTGTCATTGAAGAGCACACCGGTTGGTTATACATTCGAATGACTTGTGATACGCAAAATAAAGCGCTGAGTGAAGCGTACACCTATTTTGTGGAGGAAATTAATCCGAAAATAGCTCCATTTGGCGATCTTTTGAACAAGAAATTTATCGATGATCCCAACTTGAATTTGCTGGATAAGCAGTATGAAAATCATATAAAAAGCGTACAGAATTCGATACGTTTATTTCGCGAAGAGAATATCCCACTTCAAGCACAGCTTTCTGTTAAAGAGCAACAATACGGTGAAATTACCGGTTCAATGACTGTGGAAGTTAAGGAGAAAATATTGACTTTACAACAAGCAGCAAATTTTCTGAAGGAGCCCGATCGACCTTTGCGTAAAGAAGTTTATCACAAGATTGTTGCCCGTCGTGAACAAGAAAGAGAGAAGTTAGATAGTTTGTTTAATGAGATGATTTCATTACGGACTACTTTTGCAAAAAATGCAGATTTTGAAAATTACCGCGACTATAAATTTGTTGAGCTCGATCGCTTCGACTATACAGCAGAAGATTGTTTGAGTTTTCATTCTTCAATAAAAAATTGTGTAGTTCCTGTTTTGGATGATTTCATGAAGGAAAGAAAATCTCTAATGAAAACGGAGACTTTAAAACCCTGGGATTTGGAAGTAGATCCTGAAGGAAAACCGGATCTGAAGCCATTTAAAAAGGGTACTGAATTGCTGGATAAATCTATTGAATGTTTTTCAGAGATTGATCCTTATTTTGGATTGGTATTGAATACACTTAAAGCAAAAGGCTATACTGATCTTGATTCAAGAATTGGAAAAGCGCCGGGAGGCTATAACTATCCACTATATGAAAGTGGAGTGCCATTTATTTTTATGAATGCCAGTGGCTCACTTCGTGATGTAATCACAATGGTTCATGAAGGTGGACATGCAATTCATTCTATGTTGACTGCAGATTTGGAATTTATTGGCTTCAAGGAATTGCCTTCGGAAATTGCAGAGCTTGCTTCGATGAGTATGGAATTGATCTCAATGGAACACTGGCATCATTTCTTCGATAATGCAGAGGATTTGAAAAGAGCCAAGCGTGAGCAATTAGAAAATGTAATTGAAGCACTGCCGTGGATAGCGTGTGTAGATGCTTTTCAACATTGGCTATACACAAATCCTGCTCATACAATTGTTGATCGGACGAATGCCTGGAAAAAATTTATCGGTGATTTTACCTCTTCTCATGTCGATTGGAGCGACGTTCAAAATGCACTTGAAATAATGTGGCAAAAGCAATCGCATCTCTCTGAAGTTCCCTTTTAGTATATCGCATATGGAACGGCTCAGTTATGCGCCATTGCTGTTTGGAGGAATTACAAGAAAGACCCCAAATTGGCTATTCAACAATATAAA
>CAYHCU010000275.1:0-4216 GCA_964355035.1 uncultured Flavobacteriales bacterium
TCAACAAAGAAAATTTTGTAGAGATAGAAACACCAGTGCTAATTAAATCAACTCCTGAAGGTGCACGTGATTTTGTTGTGCCATCTAGAATGAATGCCGGAGAGTTTTATGCTTTACCGCAATCACCTCAAACATTCAAACAATTATTGATGGTGGCGGGAATGGATAAATATTATCAGATCGTAAAATGTTTCCGCGACGAAGATCTTCGGGCCGATCGACAACCGGAATTTACACAGATCGATTGCGAAATGAGTTTTGTAGAACAGGAAGATATACTGAATACATTTGAAGGAATGATTCGTCATCTTTTCATGAATGTAAAAAATATAAATCTTGGCGAATTACCCCGAATGACTTTTGCGGAGGCCATGCGCGATTACGGAAATGACAAACCCGACATTCGTTTCGAAATGAAATTTACGGATTTGAAATCGACTGTAGTTGGCAAAAACTTTAAAGTATTTGATGACGCTGAAACGGTGATTGCAATTTGTGCCAAATCATGCGCTGCATATACGCGCAAGCAGTTGGATGAGTTAACAGATTGGGTTAAGCGTCCGCAAATTGGTGCAACGGGTTTGGTTTACATGAGATACAACGAGGATGGAACGTTGAAATCATCAGTGGATAAATTTTACGCGGAGGAAGACCTGAAAGTGTGGGCCGAAAAATGCAACGCTGCTCCGGGTGATTTAATTTTAGTACTTGCAGGGGAAGATTCCCGCACACGAAAAGCAATGAGCGAACTGCGCTTGGAAATGGGAAGTCGTTTAGGTTTGCGTGAGAAAGATATTTTCAAACCGTTATGGGTACTGGACTTTCCATTACTCGAATGGAACGACGATGCGAAACGCTGGCATGCCATGCATCATCCATTTACGTCACCAAAGCCGGAAGATATTTCCCTTCTTGATAAAGATCCCGGAAAAGTTCGAGCAAATGCATACGACATGGTAATTAACGGTGTTGAAGTGGGCGGAGGATCGATACGGATCTTCAATAAACAATTACAACAACAGATGTTTGCCATTCTTGGTTTTACGAAAGAAGATGCACAAAACCAGTTTGGTTTTTTAATGAATGCTTTTGAATTCGGTGCACCTCCACATGGTGGTATTGCTTTTGGATTCGACAGATTATGTTCACTCTTCGGCGGCGCAGATTCAATCCGCGATTACATCGCTTTCCCAAAAAACAATTCCGGTCGTGATGTTATGATCGATTCACCTTCGGTGATTTCGGATGAGCAGTTGAAGGAATTGACGATACGGGTTTCGAAGTAGTTGGGAAATTTAATCGCATAAAGTCCAATTTAGAAAAAGTACCATCATTTATGCGGTTACGATTGTCGTAAATAATAAAGTCATTTGACTATTTATTCGGACTGCCTTCAAAATAAAGACTTGCAAATGGGGAAAAACCTTGGGGTAAACGCAAGCCGACAGTCGATTCTTTTAACTTCAAAATTTATTGGTTTATTATTAGATACGTGAACATGCGTAAGTAGGCGAACGCTTTCACGTATAAAGATGTGCATTGTATTGTGTAAATATATGGACACTATGACGTATTCGGGTACTGGAATGTATATAAATGCTGTGATGCAATTACTTTGATGTTTATAAATACTGTGGTGCAATTACAATGATGTATATGAATACTGTGGTGCAATTACAATGATGTATATGAATACTGTGGTACAATTACTGTGATGTATATAAATACTGTGGTGCAATTACTATGATGTATATAAATACTGTAGTGCAATTACTGTGATGTATATAAATACTGTAGTGCAATTACTGTGATGTATATAAATATTATGGTGCAATTGTTTATGTGACTTATCATTAACAAGACTTGCCCCCGGGGCGAGCTATGTCTTGAGGCGAGCTATGTCTTGAAGCGAACTATGCCTTGAGGCGAGCTATGTCTTGAGGCGAACTATGTCTTGAAGCGAACTATGCCTTGAAGCGAACTATGCCTTGAAGCGAGCTATGTCTTGAGGTGAACTATGTCTTGAGGTGAACTATGTCTTGAGGCGAACTATGTCTTAAGGCGAGCTATGTCTTGAGGTGAACTATGCCTTGAAGCGAGCTATGTCTTGAGGTGAACTATGTCTTGAGGTGAACTATGCCTTGAGGCGAGCTATGTCTTGAAGCGAACTATGCCTTGAGGCGAACTATACCATGAGGTGAACTATGTCTTGAGGCGAATTATGCAAAAGAAAATTGTATTTCTTATTTGATTACCATTAGAAACAACATTAGAGTAACCAAAATAAAATTCTACTTAAATATGCTTTTTTGGTGAATTGTGAATTCTCAAATATTACGGTCGTGTCAACTCAAGAAAGATTTCAATTGAAAATATGAAAGTTCTCCCGAAAAGGAATAAATTGCAAACTGAATTTTCCGAAGAAATATTTATTTGCTAAGGTCGAAAATATGGTCAGAAAAACAATCGCACTTTACTCAATTTATTCTGTTCTTGCTTACAAAAACCTTTCATTCAAAATTACTACTTCAAGCAAACGATGTAAGTCAGGTTTATTGGCACCTCAACGACCGTTTCTTTAAAACGGCATTAGCCGGCGAAGGCATATTTTTCATCCCCACCCAAGGAAAATTAAAAATCTCCTGCAGCGATGATAAAGGAAGAAATAGTAATATTGCAATCATGGTAAAGGATTTTTGAATTGGGAATCGTTTTTCGAACCGCGAACAAACTCCCCTACTTGCACTCACTAATCACCACTTACAACTCACTTTTTTTGCACTCACTATTCACCACTTACCACTCACCAAAAAAATGGACATCAGCATCAACACCCCCGCGTTACTTTTTCCTGCCATCAGTTTAATTATGTTGGCTTATGGCAATCGATTTCTTGCTATTTCAAATCGAGTTCGAAATTTGCACGATCGTTATATCAATAATGAAAGCACAAAGGTTATTCATGAACAGCTTAAAAGTCTTCGATATCGTTTGCGGCTAATCAAGAACATGCAATTTCTTGGCATTCTGAGTTTTTTATCGGCCATCATCACCATGTATCTCATTTATATCGACCGAATGGGATTTGCACATTTCTCATTTGCCATTTCACTTTTATTATTTACCTCTTCATTAATTGTATCGTTGGTGGAAATTCATTTAAGTACCAAAGCACTTGAGTTAGAACTCAGCGATATCGAAGGATTGGAAGATACAGGGTTGGTAGATTATTTCAAGAAGAAGTTTGATGGAGAGTGAGGTTTTTTGGTTAGGGGTCAGAGATAAAAGTCAAAAGTCAAAAGTCAAAAGCCGCCGTTCAGGATTTCAAATCATTGATGTCCGATTAAATTTTAAAACAAAAGAAAGCAATGGGGTTCAAATACGTTTCGCAAGTGATGGAAACGACGACGATAGTTTTATCGATCTCGGACGCCGATGATTTCAAATCCTGAACACCCGTGCTGTGGATTTCTAATCCATAATCATTTCCTAAAACGTAATACCCCATTTTTCTCACCCACCAACCCAAACGGTTCCTCTTTCAGTAATATAAAGCTATCCAGGTCCGCATAATCAACAAGTGAACAAAGATTCATTGCCGATGAAATGCCCAGCGATGTTTCGACCATACATCCAATCATTGTTTTCATATTGTGATGGCGGGCTTCTTTGAGTAAACGAAGGCCGTTTACATATCCGCCGGCTTTCATCAGTTTCATATTAATACCGTCGAATAATTTTTTGAGTTCGGTGAAATCTGCTCTATCGGTCACTGCTTCATCGGCCATCAGAATAAACGGACAATGTTGTTTGAGATATGCAGATTCAGCTTTCATATCGGATGGAAGCGGTTGTTCGACGAAGACGAGAGGGAGATTTTTAATTTTCTCGAGCCAGAGAATACATTGATCAACATCTTTGAAAGCTTCATTAGCATCGACCATAATCGGTTGATTGCAGAAAGAAAAGAGTTCGATCAAAGACTCGTAAGCATCGTCGGCATTCACTTTGAGTTTGATGAAAGGGAAGCGCTCCAGTCGATTGGCGTCGAAAAATTTCTTTAGCTCACCGGTTTCCATTATCGGAATAGTGTATGATGTCGGAATTGGACCCGGTGTCGGGATATTCAGAAGTTCGGGAACAGATTTCTTTTCTGCATGAGATCGAGAATGGAACCAGGCAGATTCAATGGCAAAAGATATAGCATGCGACACCG
>CAYHCU010000276.1:0-4201 GCA_964355035.1 uncultured Flavobacteriales bacterium
ATGATTTTAACCTTTTTTCAGTTATATCTATTTGCCGGATATAATCTTTTTCAACGTTTGATAATTCATTATCAATTCGCTTTTTATATTCCTCATATACTATATGCGCTTTTTCTAAGGCGCTTTCGTGACTGATACTTCCTGCATGTTGCAGGATTTCATTGCCAGTCATGGTAAGAAAAATATTCAACCTTTCAATCCAATTGACCATGTACATGGGTTGCCGGTTTAACGCTTGTAACTCGGCAACTTCGAGATAAGCTGTTACCATCCGGTTTAGCACATTCAATTCCTGTTCATTGAGGTAGTTTTTTGCAATCTCAGTTTCCTTTTTATTTGGCTTGCTTCCTTTAAAGTTTGTCAAACCCATATTCAGTTTATTTGCATCAGCTCGTTGAAATATGATTTCTGCGGCTGTATGGCCGTGAGCGGCCCAATGCATTTTATTTTGGATGGTTTTGAAAAATTCAACCGACATTTCGTCCTTAGGATCATAATCGATGCTGGTAGCATAAATATCCAACACCTTACGCCAGAATACTTTTTCGGATGAACGGATATCCCTGATCCTGGCCAGCAGTTCATCAAAGTAGTTGCCACCACCAACCTCTTTAAGTAATTCATCATTCATAGTGAACCCCTTGATGAGGTACTCTTTGATAAGTCCGGTTGCCCATTTTCTAAACTGCACCCCACGATGTGATTTTACCCGGTAACCGACAGAAATGATCACATCAAGGTTGTAGAATTTGACTGGCCGGTCGGAACCAGCAATGTGCAAATTTTGCACATTGCTTTGTTCGTCCAATTCCCCTTCTGAAAATATATTGTTGATATGCTTGGTAATAACACTCCGTTCCTTCTGAAAGAGCTCACTTATTTGTGCCTGCGTAAGCCAAACTGTTTCATTTTCGAAATGGGTTTCAATTTTCGTTTTCCCATCCTCGGTTTGGTAGATAATAATTTCTGACTTCATCTCTTTTTTCCCTTTTGTTTTATGTCAAATTCTACTCTCTGATATATCAGATTGATTGTTCGATGATCTTTATCTCTTCCTCGGTCAGCACATATAACTCATAAACCAATTGATCAATCTTCTTTTCCAAGACGTTTGTGTCGGCAGTTGGATGAGATTTTTTAATGGATAGAATTTGGATTACTTCAGCCACAATGTTATCTTCTTGTTCAATTGTTGGTTCGAAAATAGGAATCTTATCTAAAAATATTTTTTGCATCATATACCCACCCGTGTCGAGTTTGGTAACATATTCTTGGATAAGCCATCTTCCAACTTTTGAGTTAAAAAATGCCAACAAATACTTAATATGCTTACCTACTCCAAAAAACACAGTCTTATCAGTATAAATGCCAGAAATATCATACCCAAAGCGAGGAAAATTCCTATCACCATTTTTATGCACCCTCATTGTTTCTGCCCAAACTAGCTTTTCATTTTCAAATTCTCTTAAATAAGCACAGTTCCGCAAGTTTGACCAATGATCTCCTTGATCATCTCGCTGCATAGCTTTAATCTCGAATTGCTTTAAATGTTCAAATATCAATGGGTAATCCTTTTCTAAATGTATCATATCAATTCCTAAACTTTTAACTCCATTGTGACTATTAATGAGATAAAGATTTTGAAAATTATAAGAGTACCTTTCTACATCTCTGCCTCTAATCAAATGTTTAATAATTTCTGTATTTTTAGGATCAGCTTCAATTAATCTATTTTTGGTAGATTCATCAATAATAAAAGCTTCATTTAAACCGGTTAGGATGCCTCTATATATAGATATATCCCATTTTTCTAATTCTTTTCCATTTTCTATAAAAAGACATTTAATTTTCTGCTTATCAGAATTAGAAATATTCCAATAATCATTGGCTGAGAATGATAATTTCCTTGAATTTTTTAAGATATATTCTGAAATAAATTCGATCTGAAAATCATTTTCTGCCAACACGCCTTGAAGCATGTTCATATTGTTCATTCGCTGAAACAAAAAAATATTTGTATCAACAGACGCACTTTCAAATACTTGATACCAGCTAAAATCAACAAGCAATAATGGGTTGAGAAATTCAATAAAATAATTTCTTAATTCCATTCCATAATTAGCTCGCATCCATTTGTTTGATGTAATGAAACATGAAAAAGACGCTTTTTTTAAAATATTATTTGCAAGTTCATAAAACAAGCAATAAATATCTCCTGTTGAATTATATGTTCGATATAATGAACTTATAGTTTTAAGAGAATGCTCCTTGCTCAAAGAATAATATGGCGGATTTCCAATCACCACATCAAACCCCACAAAATCTCCATCATCATTAAGCACTTCCGGAAATTCAAACCGCCATTCAAAGGCATTCTCATAGACTTTATTATTTTTGATCTCTTCGAGTTCGGTTTCCAGTTTCTTGATTTTCGCAGCCAGCTCATTAATAACTCTATTCCATTCGGCAAGTTCTTTCTTTGATCGTTCAAAAAGCGATGTCTGGTTGGTAAGGTTAAATAAATCCCCATTTAATTTTTTTAATTGAAGCAAACGCTTATCGTTGGCACCAACTTCTGTCTCAAAATCGGTTTTTATTGATTCTATCAACCGTTCCATTTCCCTTTTCTGCTCTTTGTTCGTTGCATTTCGGTACATCATTACTGCCATACGATAGCTGTCGATGCTCCATTTGCTTTTCTTCAAAGCCTGTTTGATATCTGCATCAAGGGCATAGCGTGAAATCAGCGAATTACCGCATTTGATGTTGATGTCGATGTTGGGAAGGGTCTCCAATTCGGTAAAACTGCTTTCTGCCTTGTAATAGGAGTTTTTAAGCAACTCGATCCACAGCCTCAAACGACATATCTTTACGGAATTGGGATTGATATCAACGCCAAAAAGACAGTTTTCGATGATAGTCTGTTTTTCATGGAATAATGTCTGCTGTATGCGCTGGCTTTCCTTATTTGTTGGATAATAAACGAAAAGCTCACCATCTTCGTCGGTTACAATCAACTCGTCATTCACAACTTCAATTTGATACTCTTTCAGTCTCCGGCCTTCGCGGTCCTGCAAAACATGCAAGTCACTTTTTAAAGCGATGATCTCGTTTAAGGCCGACACAAGGAAGTGGCCGGAACCAACTGCCGGGTCGCATATCTTGAGGCTGTTAATGATGATGTTGGCTTCACTCCGGTTTTCTATTTTATCATAAACCTGGTTAATGTCCTTACAATCCCAGCCTTTTACATCATTGAATTTCTGCACAACTGCCCTGCGAATGGATTCATGACACATATACATGGTTATGAATCCAGGGGTAAAGAATGACCCATCTTTATAACCATTGATCTTTTCGAAAATCAGTCCCAGAACAGAGGCGTTGATCAGGGTTTTATTGTCCTCCTGTATCTCTTCAGCGCCTTCGCCTGAGAAATCATAAGCATCCAGGAAAGCAAAGAGGTATTCCAATCCATTCATATTCCCGGTTAACCGTTTTCCGGTATTGCTTTTCAACACGGTTCCCGGGTGAATTGGAATGAGACAGTCATCCTGCAGGTTACTGATATAAATGGTGCTGCGTTCCAGTTCGGTCGGTTCAAAGAGAGAACTATTCAGGTAGGGAACATTTTCAAACAACCTGGACACGGCAGGATCACGTTCTATATTCTTCTTGGCAAGCACACGAAAGAATAAACTGTTCAGGGAATCATATCCATTGATTTTTTCACTGGCTAGAAACACATACGAAGGATCGCCCTTGTGGTAATTGATCAACTGGGCTTCGAGTAGCTTCATGAACAATATACGGTTGATCCAGGTGATCGCTAGCTCCAGTGATACATTAAAAAGTCTTTCAGGAAGAGTGTCCCCAAAGCGGGTTGGCTTATCGAGCCGGCTGATCATATCCAGGCTGTCGATCTGAATGATGGCATTCTCAATGAGTGACCCCGGATCACGCTGTCCTTCCTTTTTCCGGCCAATAAGTTTTTTACCACCTTCCTTTGTCTCCGTCAAACCAATGATATGAAGCAATTCCGTATAAAATGCCTTATCCAGGCTATTGCTGTCATTGATGAAAGGAAGCTTCAATAAATGTTCAGGTGAAAGCAACTTATATAGGGCTATGAGCTTGGAATCATCCTTCTTGTCGTCATTTCGCAGGGGTTTATCATACTCGCGGAAGTCAAAATAGGTGA
>CAYHCU010000277.1:0-4193 GCA_964355035.1 uncultured Flavobacteriales bacterium
CGAACCCCCGACCTCAGGGTTATGAATCCTGCGCTCTAACCATCTGAGCTACCTCACCATTTTTTCGGGGTGCAAATATCCGAAATCCTTTCGCTTTTGCAAATTTCTTTTTAGCTTCTTCCCTCCTCTTTCAAGACATTCGTATAATGCTTTAATGAGCGGAGTATTATTGTGATAACTGCTGTAAGTGCAAGGAAGTATAAAAAATTTCTTCCGATGGCAATTGTATGCCAACGCTTATAACCGATTAAAAAATCAACAAATACAAATCCAACGACTGTTGCAAGGACACCGGAATATTCTCTTCTTAAAACGCTTTTGAGAGAAAATGGAATTGCGCTTTTTTCAAAGGTGCTGAAATTCGGAATAAATGCGGGAATACTTTTTGCCCAATCTAAATATGGCTGGCCGAATTTACGTTCCAAAAAACGTTCTTCTGCAAACATGATACGTTCGTAATAAAGCCAATACATCAAACTTACGATAATGGTGAATTCAATGTTTTTTGTGAATAGAACAATGCCTAACCACATCAAATAATTTCCTAAATAAAGAGGATGGCGAACACTTGAATAGATTCCGCTATGATTTAGCTGCTCAGCAACTTGCTCATCTGTATTGCGGCCGGAGGTGCCTCTGGGTGTGGTGCCAATTGTATAACTGCGAACCAGAAAACCCAGGACTGAAAGAACATAAGCTGAGTAGTTCACAATTTTCACTGTAAGTGGTGAAAAAGAATCGTAAGAAGTGACAAAAACCGCAGGAATTGCCAGTAAAAACAGGATTAATGGAAGTTGTCCACGATGCTTAAATAGCCAATTTCCTTCTTTTTCGAGAGAATGCAGTAGTGCCATAGTTCTGCGAAGGTATTATGATTTTTGGGTTTTTCAATAAAAAAAGACTATCTTCGCTTCCCCTGAAAAAACAGGCAAATCAACAGTTTAAGTACAATATCGTGAAGCAGGAAATCAAAGCAAGTACAAAGGTCAAGTATTCTCTGGAATTCGAAATAAAATCGTCAACCAAAATATTATTCACTTATCTCAGTAATGCCAGCAGTTTAGAAGAGTGGTTTGCTGACAAAGTAACAATCCGTGAAGGTGATTATGTTTTTCATTGGGAAGGTTCTGAGCAACGGGCACAAATCATCGCCAAAAAAGACAATCAAATGATTCGCTATAAATGGGTAACTGACGATAAAAAAGATGATTCCTTTTTTCAATTTGAAATTGTTCAGGATGAAATTACTTCTGATATTGCCTTGATTGTTACAGACTTTTCTGAAGAAGATGAGAAAGAAGAAAATGCTCTCTTATGGAACAGTCAGATACATAGTTTAATGCATATTTTGGGTTGTTAAGAGCTCAGCATTGAAAGGAAAAACTTCAAAATAATATTTTGCATTCGTTTTACTGAGCAACAAATATAAGTGAAGAAATTAAATCTCCTTGTTTTGAGATCATTTGCCGGCCCAATGCTGGTAACTTTTCTGATTTCCATTTTTGTGCTTTTGATGCAATTCCTTTGGAAGTACATCGATGATCTAGTCGGCAAAGGACTAGAATGGTATATCATCGTGAAGCTGATGATTTATGTGTCAATTACCCTTGTTCCTTTAGCTCTTCCATTGTCTTTATTATTAGCCTCGATTATGACCTTCGGCAATATGGCGGAGCACTTTGAATTAACTGCTTTTAAATCTGCCGGAATTTCATTGCAGCGCGTCATGCGACCACTCATACTAACAGCCTTCTTGATTTGCGGCTCTGCTTTTATTTTCAGCAACTATGTACTTCCAATTGCCAATTTAAAAATGAATGCTCTGCTTTACGATGTACGTCAGCAAAAACCGGCATTACTAATTCAAGAAGGGATTTTTTATAATGGCATCGATGGGTATTCCATCAGAATAGGGAAAAAAAGCAGTGATGGTCAAACACTCTCCAACATTATGATCTATGATCATACAATGAACCTTGGAAATACGAAAGTCATACTTTCAGAAAGCGGGAAAATGGCAATGTCTGACGATGAACGATATCTCATTCTAAATCTTTTTAAAGGTTATTCTTACGAAGAGAAAGAAGAGCGACAGAGCAGAAATTCACATCCTATGATGAGAACCGAATTCGAAGAAGAAACAATACGAATGGATTTAAGTTCTTTTAAAATGACACGAACGAACGAGCAGCTTTTCCGAGACAACTATCAAATGCTGAATTTGAAACAACTTTCCTATGCATCTGATTCTATCCAAAGGAAAATCGAAGAAAGGAAAAATAATTATTATCGTGTGCTTTTACCTTCCTTGAATATAGATACAGTGAAACAGGTTGGATTGAAAGAAGTAAAATTTACCAAAAGGAAATTCATAGACAATTTTCCCCGCGACAAAAAAGTCAGCATTACTTCTACGGCTTTGTTTGCCGCTCGTAATATCCGTAGTATAACAGATGATGCTGTTCGGGACGTTGAAATGAAATCACGTACTTTAGCTCGTCATAATATTGAATGGCAGAGGAAATTTACATTGTCCTTTGCTTGCCTGATACTTTTTTTCATTGGCGCACCCTTGGGTGCAATCATTCGAAAGGGTGGATTGGGAATGCCTGTAGTCGTTTCAATTTTTTTCTTTGTCATTTATCATGTGATCTCTATTTCAGGTGAAAAGTTTGCTCGTGAAGAAGTAATTCTCCCTTGGAAAGGAATGTGGCTGTCAACATTGATTCTGTTTCCGGTAGGGATATTTTTAATTTACAAAGCAACAACAGATTCAGCTCTTTTTGAAAAAGATGCTTATTTGAAGTTCATCAAAAAATTCAGTCGCAAAAAAAATCCTTCTACGTGAAGATTCTCCAGATTTGTCATAGAGTTCCATATCCTGCGGTCGACGGAGGAAATATTGCAATGATGAACATGGCAATTTCTCTTCAGAGAACCGGTAATGAAGTGCATCAATTTTGTTTGAACACTTCCCGACATTTCATTGAACCTTCCATTCTTCCTGCCGAGTTAAAAGAAAAACTGCACCAGACTACCTCCTATCTTGATACCAAAGTAAAAGTTGTTGATGCTTTCCTGAATTTGTTCACTGGGCAGTCTTACAATATGGTTCGTTTTTTTTCGCTTCATGTTGCAAATGATTTGACGGAAGTATTGAAAAAAAACCAGTTTGATATCATTCAATTGGAAACGCTTTATTGTACCCCTTATCTTGAAACAATCCGGAAATACTGTAAAGCAAAAATTGTATTACGTTCGCATAATGTTGAACACATCATTTGGGAAAGATTAGCAGTTTCGGAGAAAAGTATATTGAAAAAAATTTACCTGAATTTGCTTGCCCGCCGTTTGAAAAAATATGAACTACGAACGATTTCTGCTGTTGATGCCATTGTACCGATTACAATGGTTGACGAAACAATATTTAAGTCACTTGGCTATAACGGACTACTCAAATCTATCCCTTTAGGAATTGACCTAAGTGACTACGAGCAGTTTTTGAATATAAAAAGCGAAATGTGTCTCTTTCATTTAGGGTCAATGGACTGGCTGCCGAATCGTGAAGGTGTAGAATGGTTTATGAAAGAATGTTGGAATGGAATCCATGAGATTGTTCCTACAGCCAAATTGTATTTAGCCGGAAGAGATTTTCCGATTGAAATACGTAATGCAAATTATCCGAATGTAATTTGCAAAGGACTTGTTGACGATGCAAATGTTTTCACATCGGACAAGCAAATAATGATAGTGCCTTTACTTTCAGGTAGCGGAATGCGGGTAAAAATTATTCAAGGTTTAGCTATGGGAAAGACAATTATTTCAACCACTATCGGTGCTGAGGGGATTGATGTTGAACACGAAAAAAATATTCTCATTGCAAATACTCCGCAAGAATTTTCCACTTTCATTAAAAAATGTTTTGAAAACGAACCCTGGTGCCGTCAGATTGGTGAGAATGGAAAAAAGCTGGCAATCGAAAAGTATTCTCTTGAATGTACGGGGAAGGAGTTGACGGCTTTTTATATGCATGTAGTTGGCTCAAAGGGCAACAGTTCGAAATAATGAACAAAAAATGAAAAGAGAAAAATGAAAAATGAAAAATACAGATAGCAGAAATTCAGCTAAATGCATTATTAACTTTTCACTTTTCATTTTTCACTTTTCACTTCTCACTTTTCACTTATCACTTT
>CAYHCU010000278.1:0-4179 GCA_964355035.1 uncultured Flavobacteriales bacterium
TGATCTCATTGCTTTCAAAATCACGATATGGCAGATAGGGCATAAATTTTATATTAAGTGTTAAAAAATAAATTCAATTGGGTTATCCTTCGCTGTATTCCGTCAGCTAGGTATACGGTAAGGGCTTCATAAATATTCCACGTTTTTTTTAAAGTTACAAATATTATCTACTTGTAAAACGTACTATTTTTTTGGGGAGCTTACACAGCATAACTCCCCGATACAATCGGGGCAGAATTGAAAAGGCATCAAGTGACCCTGTAAACTTTTTGTTTTTAATTTAATCAGTTGTAAAGGGAACACTTGCGCCAGTGGGGGCAGATAATTTTACTAAAATATTTGGCAGTTTCAAATTTGTCCGTAAATTTGTCCGTGTCCGCAAAAATGTCCGCAAAATGATAAATGTAAAATTTTACCTAGATAAGGCAGATAAAAACAAACTTTTCCCTATTCACTTAGTACTTCGCCAAAAAGAAGCACAGGTAAAAGTTGCTACCGGTGAAAAAATAAAAAAGAAGGACTGGGATAATACCTCTCAATCTGTAAAAGATAGTTGTTATAACCATAAAGGGATAAATAAATTCTTGTCGTTCTTAAAACAGGAAGTTGAGAAGCATTTGGAGACAGCGCCACACTCTCAACTAACTGATAAAAAGATAAAAGAGAAAATACTTTCGCTTGTAAATAGTCGTAGAGGCAATACTGATGTGAAAATGGTTTGCGAAGACCAGTCATATTATGAGGGTAAGCAAAAGATTACATTTTTGGATTTGTTTGCTGGGGCTGGTGGATTCAGCGAAGGTTTTTTACAAGCAGAACATAGCAATAAACTTTATGATTTTTTGTTGGGAAGTGACATAAATGAAAACTGCGAATTAACTCACCTTGCCCGATACAATTATCAATTGGGACTTGATGCTGAGTTTTTGCGTCAAGATATAAGTGAGCCGGATTTTCTCGATAATTTATTAAAGAGATTAAAAGGTAAACAAGTTGATGTTGTTTGCGGAGGGCCGCCTTGCCAAAGTTTTAGTTTAGCAGGCAAAAGAAAGAAATTTGACAAGAAAGATGATTTGTTTGCACACTACTTAAAAGTTATAAGGCAGTTAAGGCCGAAATACTTTGTTATGGAAAATGTGAAAGGCATCCTTACAAAAGAGGAAGGAAGAATTCGTGAAATGATTTTGCAGGAAATCAGATCTATTGTTGATTTAAAAGAGTTTCACCAGTTAATTCATTTTGTTGCTCAACTAAGGCGGCAGGAAAAAGAACAAACATTTATTCTTGATTGCTACAATTTGCGGCTACAATTTGAAACTGCAAACGAGAAAGAGATTGAAGGCATTAAAGAACGCTACATTCAGAATGTCGAAAATAAGTTTAGGGTTCTTACTCCAAAAATTGTTGATTACAAAACCAGTAAAACGGATTCAAGTATTAGTACAATCAGGCACGGATTTAATTTGCTGAAACGGGAACATGAACTTGCTTATATCAGGAAGAAAGTGATTAATGAAAAAGCATTTTGTGATTTGGATAACGATTTCTTTTATGAAGATTTTAATAATTTCCTCACTGCTATTGAGTCAGAGTCAATAGTTGAAAGGGTAAATACTGCTTTTAAAACTTTAAAACCTGCAAAAGAATTTGTTAATGATGTAAATGAAATAGTAAAAGCCTTAGAAATTTATGCTTATTCTTTTGATGAATGTATGGATGGATTAACCGGTTTTGTAAAAAAAGCTAAACTAGAAAAAGAATTTAAAGAAATCTTGTCACACATAAGACTTTATAATATTGATGAACCTTTTGTGGCATTAGCTTCAAATTATGGGGTGCCGCAAAATCGGGAAAGAGTTTTATTCATTGGCTGCCGCAAAGATCAGCAGTTGATTAAGCAAGTGCCGGCAACAGTGTCAGGGAAAGAAAAGGTTACTATTTTTGAAGCATTATATGATTTGGATTTTGTAGGCAATGATGAAGAAAAGTTTAATTATGAAAAGATTGATTTAAAAGCAAAGTACAATGGAACTTCTGAAAAAATGGTATCGTTGGTAAAAAAGAGAACAATAGATGGGAAAATTGATGAGAGTAAAGGGATGACTTATTCTGAGTGGTCTAAACGAGGCCGTTTGAATGGAAGATTTGCAAATGCAAAAAATCCTTTCTACGTTAGAAATTTCGAGGAATTGGAAAACAATCTTTTACATCAAGTGGCACATTTACATAATCATAAAACGAGTAAACAAAATGATGATGTAGTAAAAAGGCTTGATGTTATATTGAGTGCCGGGGATTATGACTTGGCAAAGAAAAAATTAAAGCAAATAGGACTTGAATCTGAAAAAAGAAATTATAATGTATTGAAACCAGATGCACAAAGTCCTACTGTAATGACAATTGCTGATGATTACATTCATTACTCTAATCCAAGGGCATTGACTGTAAGAGAAATGGCAAGGCTGCAATCATTCGATGATTCGTTTGTTTTTCAGGGAAAACGTTCGACTGGCGGAAACAAAAGAAAAATGGAAGTGCCGCAGTTTACTTTAGTAGGAAATGCAGTGCCGCCATTAATGGCAAGAGCAGTAGCTTTGGAAATATTAAAACATATTCAGTAAATTTATGGATGCGACAACTTTCAACTGTAGAAATTAATAGGATTAAATTACTAACAGAAAATTCAGTTGAACTTACTTTGATTGAACCAACTGAAACTGGGTTGCAAAAATCAATTATGGATGCGACTGCTCCAGTACGTACTTATTTAAAAGAAAAGTTAGTTCATAACTACGAAGTACAAAAAAAGGGGCCTGAGAGTAAAATTCAGATTCCAGCAAATTTGATAGCAGAAGAAGGACTGATTTCTTCAATTGCATCACTTTATCGTCCAGTTACAAAAAAGGGTGATCCAAGAATTTGGTTTAAAGGTTTAGGAAATTATGCAAATGCAAATGATATTCTTGGAATATTTGAATTTGAAAAAGTTTTGTACGTTCTGAATATTACAAAACTTGATCTAAAAATATTACTGGATTCCGAGTTGTCAAATCCTTTCCAAGAATTAGTAAGAGAGATTAACAAGGTTTCAAATGAAGTTGCGGAAGAATTATTGCTAAAATTAAAAAAGATTGCGGCACGAGGATTTGTACGAGCATTATTAAACGCTGATACAGCAATTGGTAGAACATTAGAACACCTACTTGGGATTCCTATGAACTCCGCGAAAGCCCCTGATTATAAAGGTATTGAATTGAAATCGGCAAGAGAAAACAAAGGAACAAGAAAGGGTTTATTTGCAAAGACTCCTAATTGGGAGCTTAGTAAATTTAAAAGCAGGTCAGAAATTTTAGATGCATTCGGGTATTTGGAAAAAGGAGTATTTCGTTTATACAATACTATTAGGGCAACAGGGAGAAATGCACAAGGATTGATTTTAAGAACCGATTACGAACTGGATTATTTATTTGAAAACTCAGACAGAAAAGAGATTGGAGATTTCTTAACCTGGAATTTAGAGGTTCTTAAAAATGCCCTAGCTGTTAAGCATAAAGAAACATTTTGGATTAAGGCACAATCAAAGCATGAGGACGGCAATGAATATTTTTTATTTAAGACAGCGGAGCATACAAAGGGGCCATTATTGAACCAGTTTGGTTTGCTGATTGATATGGGAGCAATTACATTAGATTATCCAATTAAAAGATTAGCTGATGGTTCTGTAATAGATAAAGGCTGCAACTTCAAGTTAAAACCTAATGCTTTAAATTTATTGTTCCCACCAAGTAAAGCTTATTCCTTACTTCCTTGAAGTAAGAACAATTTGCATTAAGCTGGCAAGATTTGAAAATTGGTTTTTGTGATTTACATATTAAAGCTGCAAAATCCAAAATAGTCCAATTAATTTCTTTAGCTCTTGAATGATTTACAACTTTATATGATAGCTTTTGTAGATAAGGGTCATACCGTATGTCAGCCATTTTACGTTTACCAAAATAGCGTTCTAATAACCTCTACATATTTATGTCAATAAGTGGCGAAGGTGGCGATTTTATCACAAATGTTGATGCGTAGAACCAATGTTTGATTAACCACAAATGTGTATAAATGCTGCATGGGATAAAATTTATTTTTATTCAATTACTCTATCAAATATTCCTATTACACTAAAGGTCTTTT
>CAYHCU010000279.1:0-2516 GCA_964355035.1 uncultured Flavobacteriales bacterium
GCTGCCGTCCTAAAGGAAAGCGTAGAGTATAATTTATTTAGTATTATTAAAGATCAGAAATAACTTACCATGGCAAGATATATAGGCCCAACGTCAAAGATCGCACGTAAATTTCGTGAACCAATCTTCGGACCGGATAAAGTACTTGAAAAAAAGAACTATCCTCCCGGACAACACGGACAAACAAAGAAACGTGCAAAAACTTCTGAGTACTCTGTCCAGTTGATGGAAAAACAGAAGGTGAAATACATGTACGGAATTCTTGAACGTCAGTTCGCGAAAATTTTCGACCGTGCTTCTCGTAAAGCAGGTGTAACAGGTGAAAACCTATTGCAATTGATCGAACTTCGATTAGATAATGTGACTTTCCGTCTTGGTCTTGCACCAACACGTATGGCAGCACGTCAACTTGTATCTCATTGTCACATTACTGTGAATGGTAAGGTTGTAAACATCTCATCTTATACTTGTCGCGCGGGCGATGTGGTTGCAGTACGTGAGCAATCAAAAGCTCTTGAAGTAATCGTAACCAATGCACCATCTCATGCAAGCCGTCATGCTTGGTTAGAGTGGGACAGAGCTACAATGACCGGCAAAGTTCTTAGTTCACCTTCACGCGATATGATTCCTGAAGCAATTAAGGAGCAGTTGATTGTCGAATTATATAGTAAGTAGTAAGTAGTGATTTGTAAGTAGTGAGTACTAATTACCAATCACCAATTACTAATCACCAGAAAAGAGACCGGAAAGATCTCCCAGTACAACACTTTCCAAGTTTAAACATAGAGTCAAACCTTAAAATACAAACGATACAATGGCCATCTTAGCATTTCAGAGACCGGATAAAGTGATCATGATTAACTCCGACGACCGCCACGGTGTGTTCGAGTTCCGCCCACTTGAGCCGGGATATGGAATTACCGTCGGTAATGCATTAAGGAGAATTCTTCTTTCTTCACTGGAAGGACATGCAATTACTTCTATCAAAATTTCAGGTGTTGATCATGAGTTCTCTACCATCAAAGGAGTTGTTGAAGATGTTACTGAAATCATCCTGAATTTAAAGCAGGTTCGTTTCAAACAACAAATTCAAGGAACGGATACTGAAAAAGTAACAATTAATGTAAGCGGTAAAACACAATTTACTGCAGGCGATATAAGTAAATTCACAACTGCATTTCAGGTGTTAAATCCGGAATTAGTTTTGTGTAATATGGAGACAAGTGTAAAACTTACGATCGATCTTAATATCGATAAAGGTCGTGGTTATGTGCCTTCAGAAGAAAATAAAAATAGTAGTGCGCCTATCAGTACAATCGCAGTAGATTCTATCTTTACTCCGGTTCGTAATGTGAAATATTCTATCGAAAACTATCGTGTTGAGCAAAAAACCGATTACGAAAAGTTGATCATGGAAATCACAACTGATGGTTCTATCCACCCGAAAGAAGCATTGAAAGAAGCTGCTGAAATATTAATTCATCACTTCATGCTTTTCTCTGATGAGAAAATCACTCTTGAGACAAAAGAAAAAACGCCAACAGAAGAATTAGACGAGAATACTCTTCACATGCGTCAACTTCTAAGTACGAAGTTGGTTGATATGGACCTTTCCGTTCGTGCTTTGAATTGTCTGAAAGCTGCTGACGTGGAAACTTTGGGTGACCTGGTTTCTTATAATAAAGCAGACCTATTGAAGTTCCGTAATTTCGGTAAGAAATCTCTTACGGAATTAGAAGAACTTGTTCGTTCAAAAAATCTAACATTCGGAATGAATGTCGGTAAATACCTCGATCGCAAATAATCCGGAGGAAAATAATTTAGTATGATCTCCCTATTGTAAGAGATCGCTTTAAGAGAATAAAAAAATGAGACACGGTAAAAAATTCAATCATCTCGGCAGAACGCACAGTCACAGAAAGGCACTTCTTTCTAATATGGCTATCTCGCTTATCCTGCACAAACGTATTAATACAACGCTTGCAAAAGCTAAAGCTCTCCGCAAATATGTTGAGCCGATTATCACTCGCTCAAAAGACGATTCTACGCACTCACGTCGTATAATTTTCTCTTTTCTGCAGGATAAAGATGCTGTAACAGAATTATTCCGCGAGGTCGCACCGAAAATTGCTGAACGTCCGGGTGGCTATACACGCATCATCAAACTTGAAAATCGCCCAGGTGACAATGCAGAAATGTGCATGATGGAATTGGTAGACTTCAACTTGATCTACGGTGGCGAAGGAAAAGCATCCGCAGCTCCTGCTAAAAAAGCAACTCGCCGTAGTGGTGGTGCTAAGAAAAAAGCAGACGATGCAGCAGAAGGTGCTGAACCAAAAGCGGCGAAAAAACCAGCTGCAGCGAAAAAGCCAAAGGCTGATGCTTCAGAAGAGGCTCCTAAAAAAGCAGCGAAGAAAAAGAAAACAGACGAATAGTAACTTCGGCTAATAGAATACTTGGAAAGAGGGTGGAACGGAAGTTTTACCCTCTTTTTTTATTGGAAAATTGGACAATTG
>CAYHCU010000279.1:2616-4175 GCA_964355035.1 uncultured Flavobacteriales bacterium
AAGAGGGTGGAACGGAAGTTTTACCCTCTTTTTTTATTGGAAAATTGGACAATTGTCAATTATCAATTGTCAATTATCCAATAAAAAAGTACCTTCGCAAAACTTCTCTCCCATGAAATACAAAGAAAAATCGCCGGCTATTTTACTTTTAGAAGATGGAACTGTTTTTCATGGTTCTGCAGCGGGTGCAATTGGGACATCCACGGGGGAGATTTGTTTTAATACCGGCATGACCGGTTACCAGGAAATTTTTACAGATCCTTCATATTTTGGACAAATGTTGTTGACCACGCATGTCCATATTGGCAACTATGGAATTAATCCTGATGAAGTAGAAAGTGGTCAAATTAATATTTCAGGTTTAATCTGCAGAAGTTTTAGTCAGCAGTATAGCAGGAAGTCGGCGGTGGAGTCAATTGAGGAGTATTTCAAGCGTAACAATGTAGTGGCCATTGAAGATGTGGATACGCGGGCAATCGTTCGCCATATCCGTTCTAAAGGCGCTATGAACTGCATTGTTTCATCAGAGACGAATGATGTAGAAATACTGAAAAGTAAACTTAAGGAAGTGCCTTCAATGTCGGGGTTGGAACTTGCTTCAAAAGTGAGTACGAAGAAACCTTATTTCGTGGGTAATGCGAATGCGAAATTGAAAGTTGCTTTGATGGATTTCGGTGTGAAGAAAAATATCATTCGCAATTTAGTGAACCGCGATTGCTATGTGCAGGTCTTTCCTGCCAACACTACTTACAAGGATATTAAATCGTGGGAGCCGGATGGTATCATGCTCAGCAACGGCCCCGGCGATCCTTCAGCAATGCCTGTTGTTATTGAACATATCAAAGAAATTTTAAATCAGAATATTCCGCTTTTCGGAATTTGTCTCGGACAACAATTATTGGCGCAAGCATGCGGTATTGGTACGTATAAAATGTTTAATGGTCACCGCGGAATAAATCATCCGGTAAAAAATATCATCACCGGTCGTTGTGAAATCACTTCGCAAAATCATGGGTTCTCTGTTATCGAGGATGAAGTTCGCAAATCAAAAAACGTAGAAGTCACGCATGTTAATCTGAATGATAATACCATCGAAGGAATTCGCGTGAAAGACCGTGTTGCATTCAGTGTACAGTATCATCCGGAATCCGCTCCGGGGCCTCATGATAGTGTTTATTTGTTTGATGATTTTGTGGGGGAGATGAGTGGGGTGGTGGTGTGATTTATTAGATTCTGCTAGGAAGCAAAAGACTTGCTTAATGTTAATTTTTTAATCGGTGTGCGCAATTTATTTTTTCAAATTGGTGTTTTTCTTGTTTAATTTTATTGCAGAGTTAATTAGCTTTTATGTAAGTCCCTCTAGTTGATTGTTGTTCATTTCGTGTAATTTCCAACAGACAATTAAATTAATTAGTGCATTAAAAAATTCGTCGATTTATTTATTTTAAAAAATATTGTGTAATACTAAGGAGTATTTTGGTAGTTGATTTCAATAATAATTTCAATGTTTTTAGTGTGAACGAGGTGAAGAACGTTCATTATTCTTTTTTGGAAGAATG
>CAYHCU010000280.1:0-4167 GCA_964355035.1 uncultured Flavobacteriales bacterium
AAGTTATGGAAGTTGGTTTGCCAGTTTCTTTGATGGTGATTTATTGAGAGAAACAAAAGAGGATGATTCTGATGATTGGTTGATGAGTACAATGACATTATAATGAGAAGGAGGAAGATTTTATGGCAAGACCAAGAAAAAATATGGAAAAAGAAAAAAAGACATCTGATGATGTTTTGATGACAAAAGAAGAAGTGTATGATGTCTTACAGTTTGCGAATTCTCTTTATAATGGAATTTATACTCCAAATTTGATAAATTCAAGAATGCAAGATATGACATTGAGTCCTCAAATTGCCGATTCTGAAAAGGTTGATGAAGCATTGAGAACTCCGAAATCTAGTGAACAACAGCTTCTTGGATATTCTGAGTTTTTTGAATTGACAAACATGATGTATAAAAGAATGTTGTTATACATTAGTACGATGCTTTCTTTTGATTTAACAATAACATGTACAACTCCAGATGTTGATTATAAATCTTCGGCGTACAAGAAAGATTTAAATTCCGTATATGAGTTTTTAGATAAATTTAATATAAAAAAAGAATTTGTTACAGCGGTTAAACAGATGTTGAGACAGGAAGCATATTTTGGATTTCTGAGGGATGATGGCGAAAAGTATTCCTTTATGGAACTTCCTCAAGATTATTGTTTGATTGATGGAAGATTTGATTATGGTTTGCTCTATAGCTTCAACCTATACTATTTTTATATGCCCGGAGTTGACATTGATATGTTTCCTGCTCCATTTAAAAAAATGTACAGAGATATTTTTTTAAATAATGATAAGATGAAGGAATATAATCCAGCGGCTCAAATTGGAAACAGGAATAGTCAGTGGGTATTGTATCATCAGGTTAGTCCCGCTGATAATTTTTGGGCATTTAAATTTAGTCCAGAAATTGCAACAAGAATTCCTTTCCTTGCTCCAATTTTTGCTGATGTTGTTAATGCTCCTTTGGTTAGAAATTTACAAAAAAACACATACATAGCGGCGGCAAGTAAACTGTTGATAGGAAAAATTCCGATGCTTTCAAAAGATGTGAAGGGTTCTGCTGTAAAGGACGCTGTGGCAATTAGTCCTTCTCTGCTTGGCTCATTCCTCGCTTTGATGAAAAGCGGTCTTGGGGAGTCAATCAAAGTTTCGGCAAGTCCTCTTGAGGATATGAAGAACGTAAGTTTTCCGAATGAAGAGTTTTATCAAAATTATTTGTCAACAACTTCTGCTACATCTGGTTTGAATACTAGGTTGATATTTAGTATTGATAAAGGAAATGCGGTGGAAAGTCAATATTCAATGAATGTTGATGAGAATATGATTTCTCCTTTATATAAACAATTTGAAGATTTCTTGGAGTTTTTTGTAAATAGAAGATTGAAGAAACATCATTTTAAATTCACGCTTGAAGGAACAAATACGTTTACCAACAGGAAAGAAAGATTGGATACTCAATTAGCCCTGATTCCATTTGGTATGGTGAATCATCAAAAGATAGCTTCAGCCATTGGACAGTTACCACAGGATTTCGAGCGTCAGCTTGCCATGAGTAAGGCAAGTGGGTTTGTTGATAATCTTACTCCAATTTTAAACTCTTTTCAGGCAGGAGCGGGGGAAACAGGCAGACCTAAAAAAGCCGATGGAAGTCTAGGGGATAGTGGTGCAGAAACAAGAGGAAATGCCTCGAATGAGGAAAAGTAATATTTGACTTAGTAAATACTAGATAAATAGAATTGGGGTCGCTCTTCAATTTGACAAGGTGTAATCCTAAACACTTTTTATCTAGATTTATATTTTAGGATTAATGAAATATCTTATCATAGGAGTAAGAAAATGCCAATCGCAAGAACATATGAAGAGGTAGACAAACTAATATATGATTGTGGATATAATCTAATAGAAGAGTATTGGGTTGATAAACAAAGAAGAATAATTTTTATGGATAAATTAGGATACAAATATGATGGTGAACTTAGTAAAATAATATTTAGTGAAAAGGATTATCACCCTCAATTCGTAGGAAGTAGAAATCCATACTCATTAGAAAACATATCATTATGGTTGAAATTAAATAGAAATAATTTTGAATTAGCGGAAGGAAATGAATACACTACAAGTATAGAAGGAAATCTTATTTTTTATTGTCATGATTGTAAAGATTTTTGTAGAATGGGTTGGGGGAATATGTATTCGGGAATGGGATGTGGAGTTTGCTACGGACAGCAAGTAGGTAAATATAACAATTTGGAATACCTGCGTTCAGATTTGATTGAGGAATGGGATTATAAAAAAAATAAAATAAAACCAAATTCCGTAACTTTAGCCTCTGGCGTGTATGTTTATTGGATATGTAAAGATTGTAAACATAGTTGGAACACTAGAATTTGCAGAAGAACAATAAATAATTCTGGTTGTCCTGCTTGTGCTGGAAAAGTTGTAACAGACAGAAATAGACTTTCTATATTATATCCAAAAGTGGCAAGTGAATGGCATCCAAGCAAAAACGGAAAATTAAAGCCAAAAGATTTTTCTTTTGGAAGTAATAAAGATGCTTGGTTCAAATGTTCATATTGCGAACATGAATGGAAGACAAGAATAGCACATAGAACAAAGGGAACGGGTTGTCCAAAATGCAGAGAAAGTTTGGGGGAAAAGAAAATTAGTGAGATTTTAGAAAAATTAAACGTGCAATATTGTCAACAGAAAGATTTTCCGGGATGTGTTTATGAAAAACAACTTTGGTTTGATTTCTATTTAGATGAATATAATCTCTGTATAGAATTTAACGGAGAACAACATTATAAGCTGATAAGAAATAATTATTTTGGTGGTCAGGATAGTTTAAATAAAAGAATTGCCAGAGACAAAATTAAACAAGATTATTGTTATAATAATGGCATACCCCTCTTGATAATACCTTATACAGAATTTGACCAAATAGAAAAAATACTAATCCAAACATTTAATGAATTAGAAGGAGGGACATAAAGTAATGGTATCTACACCCACCCTTAAACAAGAATCAACCTTCGCAAAAATGCGAGAATTAGAAGTATGGATTTCTGTGTTGAATCATGTTGAAGAAAACATAGCAAGAGTCAAACAAGAATTGGCGGAATGTGATAAACAGGAATTGGATGAATATTTAGAAGGTTTGAAAAAGTAGTTTTATAAATATTTAGTGTTGGACAGGCAAAGAGTGAGAAATTGGTGGCTCTTGTTAGCCTTAAAGAAAATAAGAAAAAACCATATTAGATTTACTAAAAGGAGATATAAAAATGGCTAGAATGACAAGTAAGATGATTAGTGACTTAAATCGTATGAACGAAGCGTCAAGACGGGCGGGTGGTCTTGGTGCAAGATTGGATGCTTTGGAATTTGGTAGTGTTGTGACTCCCGCCGCTGGAACAATTACCAGTGGTGCGATTGTAAAATATGCAGTAGCTCCCGTTGTCGGTGACAATATTAGAACTCTTGCGGCAACCCTGTTGGTTCAGACTGTTACGAAGACAGTTACAACTGGTATTACAAATCCCGACTTTCCTCGCAACCTTGTTGTAAAAGGCGGAGATGCGAATGTGACCGGAAATGTTGTTATCAATGGTACGGACATTTTGGATGCAGTTCTTACCGAAACGATTGCTCTCAGTGGCTCAAGTGCTGTCGTTGGTACGAAAGCATTCAAAACCATCACAAGCATTGTGCTTCCTCCGTATGCTGTTGCTGGAACAGAAACCGTTTCCGTTGGTGTTGGTGTGAAACTTGGTTTCCCTGTTCGATTGTACAATATCAATCAGAAAATCTATTCGAATTTTGACGGTAGCATTGATGCCGGAACTGTGACTGTGGGTGCTGGTGTTGCGCTTTCTCTGTATGCTGTTGCCGGAACGATGAATGGCACAAAAATCGTGGAACTCGGTTTCTTCGCATAATAAATAAAATATTTACAACCATACTTATATAATAAATAAAATAAGTATGGTTGTAAATAAATAAACAAATAGATAAATAAACAGGAAGGAGGCAAAACAAAATATGAGACCATTAATCTCAGAAGAATTGAATAACCAATTCAATTTCCTTGTTGGAAAATGTTTTGAGTTCAATAGGTTACTAGATAGACAGATGAGTTTATTGGATACAAAATTCTGTATGCCGAAAACTTCTT
>CAYHCU010000281.1:0-4165 GCA_964355035.1 uncultured Flavobacteriales bacterium
AAATCTATTTAAGTTTGAATTAAATTATTTCGAGAATTCTTTCGATTGGTCTTCCGATAATTGCTTTGCCATCTTTCACGACAATTGGTCGTTCGATGAGAATAGGATTTTCAGCAAGAATTTTTATCCACTCAGTATTTGTGAGATTTTTATCGGCGTATTTGGTTTTGTATAATGATTCCTTCTTGCGTACAAGGTCGATCGCTTTTAAGCCCAACATTTTCAATATTTCTTTTATTTCTTTTTGCGAGGGAGTTTCAACCATGTATTCTACCAACTCATAATCTTCATCGGTGTTTTCTTTGATGAGAGTTAACGCATTTCTGCATGTACTACAAGTAGATTTGAAATAGACTTTAAGCATTTTCTATTTTTGTACATTCCATTAAATAAGCTTTCATGAATTCATTCAGATCTCCATCCATTACTCCTTGAACATCGGATGTTTCGTAATCGGTGCGATTGTCTTTCACTAATTTATACGGATGAAAAACATAGGAACGTATTTGAGAACCCCACTCAATTTTTTTCTTGGATGCTTCTTCTATCGCTTTTGCTTCATTACGTTTGCGAATTTCCAATTCATACAATTGTGAACGAAGCATTTTCATCGCTAATAATTTATTACCACCTTGTGATCTCTCAACCTGGCAAACGACAACGATACCGGTAGGTAAGTGAGTCATCTGAACCTTGGTCTCCACTTTATTTACATTCTGTCCTCCTGCTCCACCGGAACGGGAAGTCTGAATTTCAATATCAGCATCTTTGATCTCGATCTGAATTGTATCGTCGACTAAAGGATAAGCAAAGATAGATGCAAAAGAAGTATGTCGACGGGCATTGGAATCAAAAGGGGAAATACGTACCAAGCGATGCACGCCACTTTCCGCTTTCAAAAAACCGTAAGCGAAATCTCCTTCAAATTGAAGTACGCCGGATTTAATCCCTGCGCCATCTCCCTCTTGTCGATCCAACTCGGTAACTTTGTAGCCATTTTTCTCTCCCCACATGATATACATGCGCATGAGCATTTCGGCCCAGTCCTGGCTTTCTGTACCACCTGCACCTGAATTAATATTAAGTACTGCGCTAAGTTGATCTTCTTCGGCTCCAAGCATGCGCTTGAATTCCATATTATCTAAAAGCTTGATTGTTGCATCATAATGTTCATCGACCTCTGTTTCAGTGGCAGCGTCTTCTTTAAAAAATTCATAAAGCACGCCGAGATCATCGGATGAAGCTTCCAATTCCAAAAACGGAGCGGTCCAATTCTTTTTTTGATTTATACCCTTTAAAACGACTTGTGCTCTAGCCGGTTCATTCCAAAACTCAGGGGCATGAGTGAGCTTTTCTTCTTCTTTTATAGAGGCAATTTTTCGATCGATGTCAAAGGTACCTCCTCAGAGCTTCAACCCGCTCTTTAATCTCTTTTAATTGGTCTGTTGTCATGGGGCTAAGGTAGGGAAAATTGTGGAAGGTCAAAAGTAAGAAGTTAAAAGTAAGAAGTCAAAATTCAAAAAAAACTCCGGAAAGAAGAGCTCTCCGGAGTTTGAGTATTTTTGGATTAATAGAGAATCAATTTGAAATCACCTTCAACTGAGTGGGCGATTGGCATCTGACAATTATCAGAATATCCCGGAGGATCTTCGTAAAGAACGCCATTAAGATGACCGACGACAATTGAACCGGTGATGCCGGTGAATTGAGTTAAGGTTATTGACATATCACCACCATCGTGAATTACATCGCATGAGGATGCTCCGGTAGGAAAACGTTTATCCCAGTTTAATTCATATAAAACAGTTTGCCCTGAAGGGAAGAAAGTAATATCGTCGTTACCCTGTTCATTATATCCAACAAAAGAACGTGATACCTGAGCGGGGCTATTCATTTCAAAAACAACAGAACTAGCCATATTTGAGCTAACCACTCTTTGTCCTAAAATCCCAAGTTTCCCATCTGTGTAGCTACAAATCACCTGAGTCACATCGTTCGGGTCAGGATTTAACTCAAATTGATAATACGTAAAAGTGTTTTGATGATCAAAAGTGAGAGTGATATACGTGTCATATTCCATCACCGTGATATTGGATGTCAGATAATAAGTGTGGTATTGGTTGTTTATATCGTTAGTCCAAAGTTCAAGAGTTACAGCCACCGGATTTGCCAAAGGAATCTGAGCAGGAGCTGTATAAGTTGCTACCCCAACTGCTTCAACTAATGATCCGGATTGATTTGTAACCGGTGCTGCAGCACCATTCATTGACCATTGAACCGGATGAAAAGCCATCATTCTTTCTCCACCAAGTAATAAAGGAGTAATGGGAGCGAGATCTTCATTGGGATTCGCTTGAAGCGGCGTCAATGGTACAAGTTCATCATCATCCGTAATGTCAGGGCTCTTCCAAAAACCTCCAATTACAAGTTGAAGAGACTGATTAATAGGAAGGAAAGCTATTTTAGGATTGATAGACATTTCAATGAACTTACCCAAACTCCAATCACTGAAATGAGTTGTTTGCGCTGTTATTGTATTTGCAGCTCCATCGTGTGCTATGTGTTGAATTGCATTCCAGCTATGATTAGCGGCTTGTGTAACGATCCATAAAAAATCTTCCGGCACTTGACTAACCATAGAATCGGTATAATTAAAAACCAAAGAGATGGGAACAGCAAAAGTAGTTCCTTCGGGTTCTAATCTATATCCTGAACTAAATCCAAGAGGAGCTTCATTGGTAATAGGTTGAATTGAAACCTGAATATCAGAAGACAACGCTCCGGCAGGGATAATCACATCAAGCCTGCCATCGCTAGACTGTATGGTTCCTCCTGCTACACCAATAGTTGCAGAGGAGCCAATGCCAATAGGAGTACCAACGGCAGTAACTAAAGCGGTAGTACCTTGAGGTGTTATCGGTGCGGGTAAATCACCCTCCTTTTTTTTGCAGGAGAATAAAGCCGTTACAGATACAAAAAGTAACAGTACAAGGTGACGGGAGATTGTTGTGTGTTTCATATTTGGTTGAAATTATTGGTAATACACATCCAGGTGAATTGATATAATATTCAATCAAACATAGGGTATTGAAGTGGTTTTTCAAAGGGGTCAAATAAATAAAGTCAAAAGTTAAAAGTCAAAAGTCATCCCAAAGGGACAAAAGTCTTGACATAAAAAAAATGTTTGGGGTTACATTCCAAATTAAATGAAAAATAAATGCCCTTTCTTCATGAAATCAACTGTCAACATTATAAAACACGGCAACGTTGAACTTTGAACTTTGAACTTCGAACTTTGAACATCGAACTTCGAAAAAATCACTCCTCCCCTAACACCAACCAAACAAGTTCCGATTCAAAGCCACGCGAAATCGCATAGGAAGCAATTTTATATTTTCTTTTGAAGGGGTCCGATTCTTTGATGAGTTTACTTTTTCCTTCAATGACTTTTTGCAGCATCTTGCGATAATCGGTATCACTTATTTCGCTGAGCGCTTTTTTGATAAGAGGTTCGGAGACACGTTTACCTTTTAAAGCATTTTTAATTTTTATTTTTCCCCATTTTTTAATTCTGAATTTTCCACCTGCATAAGCGATAGCGAAACGTTCTTCTTTCAGAAAACCTTCACTGATTAAATGAGCGAGAATATTTTCCACTTCACGTTGATGCATTCCCCACGTATAAAGTTTATCACGCATTTCCTGCTGACTCCGTTCCTGATAGGCGCAGAATTTTAGTGCTTTGGAAAGGGCCTTCTCAGGAGAAATAGGTTCCATAAATAAAATTAGTGAATCGGAAAGTAAACATCAGTCTGCCATTTTGCAGTATCTTTTTCAGCCATAGGGTCTGTGATATATACTTCCCAAGGAGCACCAACGATTTGTTTGTTATGAGAAGCGATATATTCTTTTAGAACGGTGTAAGCAATCTTCGTTTGATCATAGCTACCGAAAAAATGAGCGACTACAGCGTTTCCTGAATTCATTTTACCGGCTTTTACATCTCCTTCATTTTTTGCCGAAGCACTTACAGGAACACAAGCATCCATTTCCCATTCAGTTTGTGAATCGGTATAGTAAATTGCAAATGGTGCACCTGACATTGTCAGATTTTGTTTTTTAATAACAACGCCTATCTTTTGATAAGAACCTCCTAAAAATATAC
>CAYHCU010000282.1:0-4158 GCA_964355035.1 uncultured Flavobacteriales bacterium
GGAATCTCGTAGCCTTACCTTTCTGTCCCCCTTTAAAGTGCGCTTGCGTGTCATCGTGTAAGGAACTCGTCGTTTACTAAGTACGACAGCAAAATTAATCCGATTCTTCCTCTAGATAAAAATATTAGACAAGAAATTTTGATCACTCCCCAGAAAATGAATGTGACCCCACTTTAACCCTATTCCGGATTTCGCATTAATTGAATGCGATCCAGACCGGCCTGCGCTTTTTGATCGAGGCTGTTTTGGTATTCATGTCGTTCCATTGCTAAACACTTTTTAAAATACGCTTCGGCTTTATCTAATTCATTTTTCTCTTCGTAATAAATTCCTAACAACAAAGCACTGTTTGCAGCAAAATAAAAAGTAGACCTTGATCCATTATCAATTGTTTTCTGATAAAAATCAATTGCTTTTTCTACTTGATTTGTTTTCTGATATATTCTTGCCAAGCGATACGTTACTTCCAATTGATCTTTGTATTTCGGAAAACTATCCAATGGCAATCCTGCTAGTTCTTTCTGCGCATTTTCATAATAGCCACCATCAAATAACAATCTTGCGCGTAGTAAAACACGATTTCCGTATTCTACTACCGAAGCTTCGTTCAATGCTTGTTTATCTTCATCAATAAAGGAATTCCCTAGACTGCGACACTTGGCCATATAAGCGTAATAGCCTTGTGTATTGTTTTTTAGTAATTCAATCCAAGCTAATTTCTGGTATGCAGCTTTTAAATAATTTTGTCCTTTAAATCCGGCAATAAATTGTTCAAAATCATTTGATGCGCTCAAGTCTAATTTCCTCAGCTTACAAATTGCCAATTTATAATACATGTAATTAAAAGCAAAACCATTGTTGGTTGATTCAGGGTTATTCAAAAAAAGCAAAGCATCATCATTACGACCTAATTTAATTAAGATTGATGCAGTACAATAACGCATCAATGAACTTTCGTTTGCATAAGGTCCAATGTACAACATACACTCCAGCAGATCTGCCTCAGAAGAATTGAATGTAGTATAAAGGCTACTTAAATAAAATAACAGTTCCTCTCGATAACAACTATACTCAGATTTTTCCAATGCTTTAAAAAGGGTCTTAAGCTCATTCGTGCCTTCAACGACAGTACCTTCCATACCGGCAAATTCAACCAGCCAATGGTATTCACGAGGAACTGCACCAACAACAACATTCAGGAAACCTGAAAGTTTAGTGTTCAAAAGAAAGTCAGGATAAAGAGATTTATTTCTTTCAATCAGACGGTATGCTTTCCTGATATCTGTTGCCGCAGATACATATTCGCGAAATTTAACTTTTACCAGAGCTTGTTGAATGAGTATTTCTGCTTTTGAATAAAGATGAAATGGCGAATTAATATTCTCTTCTCTTTTATCGAGCAATTTGATATTCTCATTGGCATGTCTTTTCAATACAATAAAATACTTTTCCTCCTCAGAGATAAATGCTTTCAGAAAATCAATGTAATTAGCATATAATATAACCAGGTCATTACCGGGTTTTTCTTTTCGTTCCTGAAGTAAAATCGAATTCGACTTTTCAAAATCCAGATTAATAATGGAACTATACGCCAGTTTTAAATTTTGATCAAATTCATAATAAGCCATCGACGATTTCGAAAGCAAAACAAAAGCGAAAATAAAAAAGCGGATTCTCATGGCAGTATTTGATTAAATTTAATTCGCAGCAATTTAAGGCAAAATTAAAAATATTGGTCACAAAAAAAAGGATTTCATAAAAATGAAATCCTTTTTTCTATTTTTTTGCTCGAAAACTATTCTGTTACTGCAGCAACTTCTTCATCTGCAATTTTCGGGTCTACTAAAATACGACCGCAATGTTCACAAACAATTACTTTTTTATGCTGGCGGATATCCAATTGACGTTGTGGTGGAATCTTGTTGAAACAACCTCCACAAGCATCACGTTGTATTGCTACAACACCTAAACCATTGCGGGCATTGGCACGTACGCGGGTATAAGCGGCAAGCAGACGTTCATCGATGATGGTCCGAGCTTTTGCAGCAATTTTCACTAACTGATCTTCTTCCTTTTTCGTTTCTTCAACGATACTTGTCAATTCTGCTTGTTTTAAAGTTAAAACTGTTTCGCGATCGTGAAGAATATTTTGAGTTTCTTCAAGAATGACATTTTTATTCGTCACTTCAAAAGCAAATTCCTTAGATCGTTTTTCTGATAACTGAATTTCCAAATTCTGGAATTCAATTTCTTTGTTCAACGAATCAAACTCACGATTGTTTTTAACTTTATCTTGCTGAGCTTCGTATTTCTTAATTTGCTCTTTCGATTCTTTCGCAGTTTGCTTTCTTTTATTTACCTGCTCAGTCAGATTTGACATTTCTTCATTGATGTTAGCAATGCGAGTGTTCAATCCGACAATTTCATCTTCCAAATCTGCAACTTCCATCGGTAATTCACCACGGATTGTACGAATTTTGTCGATGTTTGAATCGATCTCTTGCAATACATACAAAGCTTTCAAACGCTCTTCAACACTAAATTCATTATGATCTAAGGCCATGATCTCTTCCAACTTTTTTTCCAGTCGGTTTACATCAATGATTTTTTCAATCTTGCGCGGTTTGAATGCAACCTGCTCTTTTGGTTTGATCTTACCTTTTGCTAATTTTCCTAGGGCCACGTCGTGATTATTATTTTGAAGTTAGTCAAATTCAGAAGTCTTTCCTCTGAAAAAATTCTGATGTTTTAAGATGTAATAATGAATCGAAGTACACTACATTTAAAGGTAGTTAACCGGATTCGTTTTTACTTCCGTCAAACGGACGGCAAATTTAGGAAAATTTTTCAGAATTAACGACTTAAACATTTCCATTGTGTATTGCTCGCTTTCAAAATGACCAATATCGGCAATTACGATTTTCCCTTCAGCGTCAAAAAACTGATGATATTTGTAATCTGATGTTATAAATATTTGAGATTCAGCACTTAACGCTTCGTTTAACAGAAAACTTCCAGAGCCTCCGCAAATAGCAATACGTTGAACTTTTTTTCCGAGTAGCGGAGTAAATTTAATTACACCGGCTCCCATCACTTTTTTAACGTGCTTCAGAAAGGCCATTTCTTCCTGAAATTCAGGACAATCGCCGACAATTCCGCTTCCAACTGACTGATATTGATTATTTAAGGAATAAATATCGTAGGCCACTTCTTCATAAGGATGGTTGGCCTTCATTGCATCGAGAATACCATACTCTTTGAATGCTTCATAAATCACTTCGATACGAATTTCCGGTACAGAAGAAGTCTGGCCAATTACACCTTCAAAAGGATTCGTACCGCTGCCCGGGCGAAAACTTCCAATTCCCTCGGTATTGAAACTACATTCATCATAATTACCAATATTCCCGGCGCCTGCAGAAAACAAAGCCTTTCTGAGATTTTCCGCATGACTATCGGGGCAAAAAACAACGAGTTTTCTGAGTAAGCCAACTTTCGGAGCCAGAATCCTCAGATTAATCAGACCTAATTTTTCTGCAATTATTTTATTTACACCATTGATGATATTATCCATATTAGTATGAGCAGCGTAAATAGCGACGTCATTTTTAATTGCTGTCATCACTGCTCTTTCGATGTAATTTTTTCCATTCAACTTTTTCAATCCGGAAAAAATGATTGGATGATGTGCAATTACCAAATTAGAACCATTTGCTATGGCATCGAGAATCACTTCCTCCGTACTGTCGAGGCAAATGGTAATTCCTTTCACTTCCATGTTTGGATTTCCTACAATCAATCCGCAATTGTCGTATGACTCTTGCAATGCCAAAGGAGCGATGGATTCAAGGTAGTTGGTGATGTGTTTAATGGTTGTCATGAGTGGGGTAAAAGTATGAAAAAATGTAGTTTGGTTAATAAAATAGATTTTAAATGCAGCCTTAACTATTAAGTGATTCTGCTTTTTATTTTCAACTTTTACTTGTACTTTTGGAATATGAAAAATGTGAGGGATTTAATCACTATTGACCAAGATATTTTAGGTGGGCAACCTGTTTTTAAAGGTACCAGAGTTCCGGTTGTATCCTTATTTAGTCATCTCGAAAAAGGTATTTCTCTTAATGATGATGTTATCAAAGGAATTGTAGCGACAACTCA
>CAYHCU010000283.1:0-4152 GCA_964355035.1 uncultured Flavobacteriales bacterium
ATCCGATTCTTCCTTTAGATACAATTTTAGGTGAGAAATTTTGATCACTCCCCAGAAAATGAATGTCACCCCGTTTTCGTTCTCTCCTCAGAAAATGAATGTGCCACGTTTTTGAAATTTAGTTCTTAATCCTTAGTTTTTCGTTTTTGAATAGAAATTATAATTTTCAAGTTGTAAATTAGTTTTTGTGAATTCATTCGTTGGCAAAAATGATTTTGTGCTTAATAAATACCGGTGTGAAATTCTGTTTTCATCCGGATCCAATGAAATTCCATAGTAACGTTGAAAATACAGATGCAATATCCATACTTTGTATAGATTGCTTTCAATTGAAATCTCACTATTCTTAGGAATTATTGCTCCAACCTTATAAATATCGCTGAGCATTTCTTTATCTCTTTTAGCGGTTCCGAAATTCAAGAATGTCATTAGTGCGACAACGGATAACAGACCAATTGAAGCGTTGTTAATCCATTTGCCAAGATGTTTCGTTTTCGTATGTTCAACCAGGCAAAGTATGTTCTCAATTATTAAAAATGAAATGGCTAATGCATAAAATGGATAGGTTGGTACAAGATAGAACCGTCTTTGCTCGGTCGTAATAAGAAGTGGTAAGGTTCCCGCTAAAGCAATTGTTAAAAAGAAAAATGTGCTTTTTTTGTTTTCTGCACTTTTACTGCTGTGAGAAAATATTTTTCTACTCGAAATTAGAACAATAATTGATAATGTAATTGGAATTATTTCCTCCATCAATAAACGATAAAGCAAATAAAATCTATTGTCTGTGGTTGCAGAATTCGGATTTGTAAATGTATTTACAATCCTGGTTTGGAAGTATCCTATAAAATAGTCTCTTGCAGGTGAATAGTAGTATAATCCAAAACCAAAGAAACCGAGAATTAAAAGTGAAATGAAAGTATATTTGACAGCAACTGTAAGTGTACTTCGATTTATTGTGAGGGAATATGCAAGAAGCCCAATCAGTGGAAATGTTCCTTGAACCCCTTTACACATGGCCGATAAAAATATACAAAGCGAAATCAGAATTATCGGAATTAGACGATTTTGTTTTCTTTGGAAAAAATCAAAAATAAAATAAACGGATAAAAGAATGAAAATGCTCATCGTATTTTCTTGCAAATTGTTAGTGTATGACCAAAAACAAGCAGGAGGAATTATCCATAGAAGTACGGGAAGCCACCAATGAGCTTTGTAATTTTCATTGTTGTGATTTATTTTTTGCCAGACTATTTTTATAAGAAGTAAGCAAATTAAAGCAGTTACAAAAGAGTAAATTCTCTCTGTGTACATTGATTCTCCAAATAAATGAAAGAAAAATGAGGTGATCCATATTGTTAATGGAGGTTGATCAAAATATTGAGGAGATAAATAGTTGGTAAGATGTAAATTCCACCAGCTTCCTATTCCCAACGATAGATTTCTTGCTACTGTTGCATAGATCATTCCATCCATAAACATTCCATCCTGAATGATCCATGGCAGTATCAGCAAAAGAAAAATACTTAGAGTGAAATATTGGAGCGGCTTTGCCTTCAAGTTCTATTTAATAAAGCTGTCTGCCATTTCTATTGCCTTTTTTAATCCTGCAGGATTTTTACCACCAGCAGTTGCATAAAAAGGTTGTCCACCGCCACCACCTTGAATTTCCTTGGATAGTTCACGGATAATATTGGTGGCGTTCAGGTTTCTTTCTTTTACTAAATTATCAGAAACGATTAAACTTAAAAGTGCTTTACCGTCAATCTCTGCTCCTGCAAGGAAGAAAAGATTGTCAATTTGATTTTTTAATTCGAAAGAAAGATTTTTCACTGCATCTGCTGAAGGAAGTTCAATGTGTTCAGCAATAACATTGATGCCATTTAGAATTTTTATTTTCCCAAGTAATTGCTGTTTCACAATTTGTGTTTTCTCTGATGTGAATTGATTGATTTGTTCTTGCAGATTAATATTTTCGTCGAGCAATCCTTGTATTCGTTGCACAAGGTCTTTCGGGTTTTTGAGCAACTCTCTGATTGTATTCAATTGCAATTGTTGCTCTTCGAAAAATGCTTCTGCTTTGTCTGCTGTGATTGCTTCAATACGTCTTACACCTGCTGCAACTGCACTTTCTGATACAATTTTTAATTGACCAATTTGTCCGGTTGCTTTTACATGCGTACCTCCACATAATTCAATTGAAAAAGTGGGATCGAAAGTGATTACTCTGACAAACTCGCCGTATTTTTCTCCGAACAAAGCCATTGCTCCCATGTCAATTGCCTGTTGAACCGGTATATTTCTTTTTTCATCGAGAAGTATATTCTCGCGAATTTTTTCGTTGACAATTTTTTCAATCTTTTGTATTTCCTCGTCAGTGATTTTTGCAAAATGTGAAAAGTCAAAACGAGTTTGGTTTTCATTTACAAGTGACCCTTTTTGATTTACATGTGCACCAAGAACTTTCTTGAGTGCAGAATGCATCAGATGTGTTGCAGAGTGATTATTACTGATCTGACGACGACGTATGATGTTGATTCTGGCGATAAATAGTGCAGTAACATCTTTTGGTAATTTGTCGCAGTAATGAATGATCAAATTATTTTCCTTTTGTGTATCGGTAATACTTGTCTTTTCGCCCTTTGATTCTATATAACCGGTATCGCCAATCTGGCCGCCGCTTTCTGCATAAAAAGGTGTCCTGTTAAATACTAATTGGTATTGTTCCTTGTTTTTGGCTTTTACTTTTCTGTAACGAAGAATTTCTACTTCACTTTCAAATTCTTCGTAACCGATGAATTCAACTTCTTCTCCCGCTTTTACAATTACCCAATCATCAGTGTCAACCACAGCCGCTGCGCGTGAACGTTCTTTTTGTTCGTCGAGACATTTGTTAAAACTTGTCATATCGACTTCCATGCCTCTCTCACGAGCCATCAATTGTGTAAGGTCGATTGGAAAGCCAAATGTATCATAGAGTTCAAAAGCAAATTTTCCGTCAACGTTTTTACCTTTGTAATCATCGAATTTTCTAATTCCTGTATCAAGTGTTCTTAAGAATGATAATTCTTCTTCTGTGATGACGCGAATAACAAAATCCTGTTGTGCTTTTAGTTCAGGGAAAACATCTTTGAATTGTTCTGCAAGAATGGGTACTAGCTTATTTAAGAATGGCTCTTTTAAATTCAGGAAGGTAAAGCCATAGCGAACTGCTCTTCTGAGAATACGGCGAATCACATAGCCGGCTTTATTGTTACTTGGTAATTGTCCATCAGAAATTGCTAGAGCAATGGCACGAATATGATCTGACATTACACGCATGGCAATATCAGTTTTTTCGTCTGCTCCATATTTCACTCCTGAATTAGAAGCAATGAATTGTATCATTGGTTGGAAAACATCCGTATCGTAATTCGAAGTTTTTCCCTGAATGGCCATGCACAATCTTTCAAATCCCATCCCGGTGTCTACATGTTGGGCAGGTAGTTTATCGAGACTTCCGTCAACCTTGCGATTGAATTCCATAAACACATTGTTCCAAATCTCGATTACCTGTGGATGGGAAGCGTTGACTAAATCTTTTCCGTCAACTTTTTTTCTGTCTTCCACAGAACGGAGGTCAATATGAATTTCTGAGCAGGGTCCGCAGGGTCCGGTTTCTCCCATTTCCCAAAAATTATCTTTCTTATTACCTTTCAGAATTCGGTCTTCAGCGATAAATTTCTTCCAATGATCGTAGCTTTCTTGGTCAAAAGCCAGATTTTCTTTGCTATCTCCTTCAAATACTGTTACATAAAGGCGGTCTTTCGAAAGTTTGTAGACCTCCGTCAATAATTCCCAACTCCAAGCAATGGCTTCTTTCTTGAAATAATTTCCAAAAGACCAGTTTCCTAACATCTCAAACATTGTGTGATGGTAGGTGTCTATCCCAACTTCTTCAAGGTCATTGTGTTTGCCGGAAACTCTTAAGCATTTTTGAGTATTTGCAATCCGCGGATATTTGGCGGGCGAATTCCCCAAAAAAATGTCTTTAAATTGATTCATACCTGCATTTGTGAACATGAGCGTAGGGTCATTTTTCACAACCATAGGTGCTGAATTCACGATATGGTGTTCTTTGCTCTTGAATTCAAGAGCAAAGAACACCATATCGTG
>CAYHCU010000284.1:0-4151 GCA_964355035.1 uncultured Flavobacteriales bacterium
GTTTGCATCATAGTAGAAATCTATTGTACCGGCAGTGTTTGAAATACTTCCTCCAATACTTAATGTATGCACACGACCGGCATTTCCATTATACCAGAATTTTCCACTATTATTAATTGTTAAGTCGCCAGTCATAGTCAAAGTCCTTGCCCCTGAAGTGGAAAAAGTGACAATTCCTGAAGACCCTTCGCCAATAGTTAAAGATGCACAAAAAGCATTTGCACTTATTGTTACCGTATATCCATCTCCGACAAAAACATCATCCCCAATTTGAGGATAAGTTCCTGAATTTGTTAAATCACCATAATCTGTTGTTGACCATGTACTGCTTGCATTCCAATTACCTGATGCACGGGAATAATAGGTTGTTGCAAGCAAATCATTTGCCGCAGATAGAAAAAATGACAATAAAATTAATAGATATTTAATTGTCTTCACCATTATATAGTAAGCAAAAGAATAAGGTTTTTCTTATAGCCTACTTCACCTAAGCAAATTAGGTTGAAAAATGAACTTCACGATTGAGCATACCAAATCATTCTTACAATTGTAAGAAAACGACTTGCTCAACAAAGATTTAATTAAAAATAACTTTAGATATCTTGGATTTTAAACGTTTAAAATAGAATCTCCTCTAGTTAATAAATTTTTGCTTCTTAATAAATGTGTAAGATTTAGATCTAATTTTACTTATTACTTCTGGATAAAGAATAAAATCACCTTTTTACTATTTGCAGTTTCAATCACAGCGTAATATCTGCCATTGCTCAGGGAAGTTGTATTCTCCAGACGAACAATTGAATCATGCAAAAAGAAATTTTGTTGTGAAAATAGTGTTCCCATATCATTGACTAATTTTAGTGTTGTTTGTTCCTTACTCAGACTTTCAATGGAGAGAAAAATGTTTTCTCCATTGGATATCGTTGGGAATAAATTAATTGAAACATTGCTTGCTTTTACACATCGAATTTCTGAATACGAATACTTTCCGTCATAATCGACCTGTCTCAATTGATAGTAGGTTAATTTTGCAGAAGAGGTTTCGTCCAGATATGAATATTCCTTAAGTTGAGTAGAATTCCCCGCTCCTATTTGTCTATGGATAACTTCAAAATCAAGTCCATTAAAAGAACGTAGAATTTCGAAATAATCATTGTTAATTTCAGTAGCAGTAGCCCAATTTAACAAATTGCCTGATTTGATTGATTCAACTTCAAAAGAAGTAAATTCAACAGGAAGAGCGTTTGAACCACCGGTTGTATTTGCAAGTGTGAAAATACCCGTAAATGTCGTAAAAGAACTAGAAGTAATATTTCCTACATAAGAAGCGGAACCTGTTCCTCCTTCATTAGCCCAAGTGGCACTTACTCCTTGTCCTACTCTTAGATTTGTTGGATCTGTAACGCCATCGTCAATTCCATAATATAATTTGGCTGTACTATTTGTAAAATTACTTGCACCACTTCTGACAAATTGCCAATACCTGACGTTGGAAACTTTGGAAAAAGCCACAGGCAAAGAATAAGGTAAAGCAGCTGCAGGGGAATTAACAAGTTGTCCCCAATAGTACGCCTGACTAGCAGAAGAATGTTTCACCGTTAATACAGCCGGTCTGTAAAAACCATTTGCGCCGATTGGAAAATTTAATGTTGTAGAGGAACTTGAAGCAATATTTTTTTGCATTGGTCCATTTACATAAGAAGTTGAGCTTCCTATTGGTATCGTCGAACTATTTCCTGCCGTTAATAAATCGGTGCTTGTTGAGTTGATTAATCCACTAGTAAGTGTCAAAACACCATTAATAGTTATGGAAGTATCCAACGTCACATTCATAGCATTATTAATAGTGAAATCTTCAAATTGAGAAACTGCGCTTCCTCCGATTCGTTGCAAAGTGTCGTCCTGGAAGATTACAGCACCACTTCTTCGAGTAAACGTTCCGTTATTGATGAAGGCATTGTTATTTATGCTACTTCGAATATACATGTCTTTACTATCTCCTACCGTCCCGGAAATTGAACGAACATCAAATTCGCATCCGGCATCAATTTGTAAACTTTGTAACTGAAAATGCGCTGAGTTTCCTGAACCTATAGAAGGACTCAAAACACCATTGCTTACTCTAAAATGAGGGTAGATTTCGCTTGTATAAGGTTTAAAACTGAATAAGGTACCGGGAGAGGTATTTGAGTTACCGAATTGAATGATACCATCAGTAGAATAAACAGTGCCATTAGTTCCGCAAAAATCAAAATCAGGCAAACTGAAGGACGAAGAAGTGTTGGCTTGTTCAAATTCAATTATTCCTCCATACATTTCAAAAGTACTACTAGCGACATCCGTAATTTTAAATCCTTCATAAGCAGATGCAGTACTTCCAGTCTGCAAATTAATTTGTCCACCTGTCATCTTAAAATGAAATGGTTCGGTAGTCGCTGTATTCCTGCAATTGATACCACCATTTACATTTAAGGTTCCGGATGAAACTTCAAGATAAGGAATTGCTGCGCCATTTTGATCGGACGCAATTCCAACACCTCCTGCTGCTTTCCCTACTGTACAACTTCCTCCATTGATATACAAAGAACCCTGTAGGTACAAGTAGTTTGAATTAGCACTAAAATTCATTGTTCCGGCTGGAATTTTCACACAAGAGGTTTCAGATATTGTTCCATTTAAGCTTGGATTACAACTGAAAGTTGATGTATTATTATGAATATAAGTACCGGTTGTTAAACTAAAAGTATTTCTAATTGCAGCTTCAAACGTAGTGCTTATAATTTCAAGTGTATTCGCTGTAGCAGTCTTTGAAACTGTAATATTATAAAGATCCCAACTCCCACTGCCTATCACTGAAGCGTTTCCATTGCTAAAAGTAATATTTACAAGATCATTGGAGTCATAGTAAAAGTCTAAAGTACCGGCATTGTCAATATTTCCCCCAATATTCAAAGTATGCACTCGTCCTGCATTGCTATTATACCAGAATTTTCCACCGCTGTTGATTTTCAAATCACCCGTCAATGTAAGAGTTTTTGCTCCTGAGCTTGTGTAAACTACGATTCCTGAAGTACCTTGGCCAATAGTCAAAACAGCACAAGCAGAAGTGGTGTTAATAGTGATAGTATGACCATCATCTATTAAAGCACTATCCCCGGCAATTGGAAAAGTACCTGTATTCGTAGCATTACCATATGTTACGGTAGACCATGAACCGCTGGCATTCCAGTTACCGGAGGCACGAGAGTAATATGTTGTTGCCAACATTTCAATCGGTACGAAGCTCTGTACTAATAATAGAAACAACAGACATTTAATTGTCTTAAGCATGGATGTGTGTGCAGTAAAGTAAAAATTGTGTGGGTACTACTTTACCTAGCCATATTACGTTCAAACGAAAACGAAATATTCACACGTTTTTTACAATTCTTACTATTGTAAGAACAAGCCGATAGAAGAAATGCCAAACTTTTCAGGTTTTATCAAAAAGCTTCATTTTTTCAATAAAAACGCAATATTTTCAATATTTTCTAGAGCCCTGAAATGGATTATTTTCTTGTAAAATCGAGGCGTCAAACAGCCATAAGCCAATACAGACAAAGCTTTCAAGAGGTTTGAAGCAATCGATCTTATAAGTCAAATGTTAATAAATATTCAGTAAGATTTAAATCATTCTTCATTTAAATTCTAATTTTACTACATCTTGAAACGTCAAGACAATGTTTTATTGCATTCACACACAATGACACACACTCATTCTGTTTATTAAAGCCATAAAGAATGCAAAACAAAGATCCATTGAAAGTTTTAATCTTGGAAGAAAATCAGTCTGAGATAAAACTTTTTGAAAGTATTTTATTCGATTCGAATATACTTTTTGAATCGAAGCATGCTAAAACTGAAAATGAATTCATCAAACATGTAAATCGTTTTAAACCCGATGTAATATTGTCGGGCACCAATCTGACGAAATATAGCGTTCATGAAGCTTTGTTGTTTTTAAAAGAGCAAAAGTTACTGATTCCTTTTGTATTGATAACCGGAGCTATTCCGGAAGAATTAGCTAAGGATTATCTGAAACATGGTGTTGATGAATATCTCACAAAATACAACCTGCTATCACTCCCTGCAGTTATTATTAAATCAGTAGA
>CAYHCU010000285.1:0-4110 GCA_964355035.1 uncultured Flavobacteriales bacterium
TTCATTTTTCATTTTTCATTTTTCATTTTTCATTTTTCATTTTTCATTTTTCATTCTTCATTCTTCATTCTTCATTTTTCATTTTTCATTTTTATTCGATCCCGTAATCAATAACAACCATCTTATACTCCATCCCTTTTACTATTTGGCCATTTCTTTTTCCGAGGTCGTCGCGCTCTTTGTAGATTAGCCCGATACCGACGGCATACTTTTCATTGCCGAATAATTTTTCTACATAATTATTTTCATCAATTTGAATCACACTTAAAGTGGAGTCAAATGAATTTCCGTTTATCACATCACTCTCGTGATAGTATTCGTAAAAATAAAACTCTTCCTGTCCGGTATTGGAATCATTTCCATTCCAGGTTATCGTCGAACTAATCGGGAAAGCGAGTTTGTGATACTGAACATTGTCTTCTGTTAAATAAGCGCTCGTTGCAGAAAGATGTTGTGTCCACACATTCGTTAATTCCCATTCAAGCGTATCATTCGCGCGTCGGTAACGAAGGAGAATCTGATTCGTCCTTCCTTCTAAATCAAGAAATGAACTATCAATTTTATCTTTCAGCTGATAATGGTAGGTATAAACGGAATCGTCGTTATCATTATCGTTCTCTGAATGATAAACGGAGTCAACATCGTAAATAACATACCTGCCTTTTTCTGTAGGGAAATAATTAAACGATAACGGTGGCAAAACGACACTTTCTTTCTTGCACGAAAACCATGTAAGTGCAAGACTACTCAAGAGCAAGAAAGCAATGTGTTTTTTATTTGTCATAGTGATCTACCCTTCGATAAATCCTCCGCCAATTACATCGTCACCATCATAAAATACTGCACTCTGTCCCGGAGCAACTGCTGTAACCGGATTATGAAATGTTACTTTCATCCGATCACCGATTTGCTCAATGGTGCTGTTAGTACCTTTGTCTTTATAACGAATGCGCGTAAGGGCTTCGGTTGGTTTATCTAACGAAGTGAATTTGATAAGGTTCACATTTTTCACCCACATGTCCTGCTTCTTTAATTCATCATAAGACCCCAAAACAACAGTGTTAGTATCCGGCTTAATTTCAACTACATAAGCAGGATCACCTAAAGCGACTTCAAGACCTTTGCGCTGACCAATTGTATAGAACGGATAACCGCGATGCTTGCCGAGGACTTTGCCTTCTGTATTTACAAAAAGTCCGTCTGCCAACTTCTCTTCAATTCCCTCTACTCTATTTTTAAGGAACGACCGATAGTCATTATCGGGAATAAAACAGATCTCATACGACTCAGGCTTTTTAGCTAATTCGTGAAAACCCATATCCTCCGCCATCTGTCTGATTTCAGGCTTGTGATATTTACCTACCGGAAAGATGGTTCTAGACAAACATTCCTGACTCACTCCCCAAAGCACATAACTTTGATCTTTCCAATCGTCTTTACCTTTACTGACTACAAAACGGCCATTGACTTCTCTGACATTGGCATAATGTCCGGTAGCAATAAACTCACAATCGAGCATATCCGCACGTTTCAGAAGCGCTTCCCATTTTATGTGTGTATTACAACGAACACAAGGATTCGGCGTTCTACCGGCAAGGTATTCATCTACAAAGTCTTTGATCACATGGTTACCAAATTCCTCGCGGATGTCAATAATATAATGTGGAAACCCTTTTTCAACTGCAATGGAACGGGCATCATTGATGGAGTCTAAGGAACAGCAACCCGTCTCCTTCTTGGTGCTTCCTGAAGAGGCATAATCCCATGTCTTCATGGTCATCCCAACTACTTCATACCCTTCGTCTTGTAAAAGCATAGCAGAAACTGAGGAATCAATTCCACCGCTCATTGCCATTAAAACCCGTCCTTTTTTACTCATTTTAAAATTTGTGAACGGCAAAGATAAGGAATGAAAAGAAGGATTCTATGTTAATCAGAATCATTCTAAAATTGGATGAATTAATTCCGAGGAGAGTGTAGGGAAAAAATTTGACAGCAATTATTTCCCGCAGAAAGGCGCAGAAAAATACGCAGATATACCGTATAAAAAATTGAATCAGCTAATCTTTAGTCCATTAGAATTATATGTAAATAGTAAAAAAGCAGGATATCAACAGAAAAAATCTGCGCATTTTTCTGCAAAAATCAGCGGAATCTGCGGGATTTTTTTTAAAAACGAAATCTGCCGGAATTTTTTAAAGCGTATTCTGCGGAAAAAAAATTTGAATCGTTCCCGCATTAAGCCACTCATCAACTTATATGACCGACCCCTCTTAAAAACCTACTTAATTTCCCCTTTATCTTCCGTAACAGGGTTCAACCATAAGCCGGCTTTGTAAAGATCTTCACGCTCAACGACACCGGTTTCCAAATAGATCATCCATTTACCTTCTTTGAGTCCATTTTTATAGCTTCCTTTTTGCCAAACCTTCCCGGAAGGGTGGTAAACAGTTAAAACTGCGTCGAATTCGCCATTTTTCATGATGCCCACTACCTTTGGAATTCCATCCATAAAAAATTCTTTATACTCACCATTTTGAAGGTCCTTTTTATAGGAAATGATCCTTGAAAGCTGACCATTGGGATAATACAATTTCCAGACACCTTCCTTTTTACCTTTTGAATAGTACTCTTCAGATGACTTCTTACCCATTCTGTCATAATAGACCCAAAGACTGTCTTTCATCCGATCTATGTATTTACCTTTGGCCATCAGCCCACTATCTTCAGAAAAAATTTCAGCATCATTTATTTCGCTTTGTCCTCTGAAGTGCATTATTGATTGGGGTTTTGCGCTTTTGTAATATGTTTTGAAAACACCTGTATGCTTTCCATTTTTATAAACACCTTCAGAAAAAAGCACGTCATTTGAGTAATATTTTTTCCACAAACCCTGCTTTTGTCCTTTGGCATCTGTTCGGTTGATGGTATCTCCTTTGAAAATATTAAATTTCTGGGCACCTACAGTTAAGGTGAACAGTAATAATAAGAATAGACTTGCAGTTTTTTTCATGGTGGTAAATATAAGCACTGTTTAAAGAAATTTGTCCGAAATTTTACATTTTGCATAAAAATACTACATTGCGTCCTACTAAAATTCAAATCTGACATATGAATACATCATCTACCAATTCAGGACATCCACGCGGGCTGTACCTTCTCTTTTTCACTGAGATGTGGGAACGATTTAGTTATTACGGAATGCGAGCCATTTTTATTTTATATATGACAAAAGCATTGTTCATTGACAAAGCGCTGGCGTCAAATATTTATGGCAGTTTTACCGGATTGGTTTATCTGACACCGTTGTTAGGAGGTTATCTCTGCGATAAATTCTGGGGAAACAGAAGAAGTATTTTAATTGGTGGTATTCTTATGGCTGCCGGTCAGTTTCTACTTTACTTTAGTGGAAGCATGGTAATAGAAGGTGCACAAAGTCAATCCGCCATTACTTTTATGTGGATGGGGCTTACTCTACTCATTATTGGAAATGGTTTTTTCAAACCGAATATTTCTACAATGGTTGGTCAATTGTATCCTAAAAATGATTCTCGTATTGATGGAGCTTTTACCATCTTCTACATGGGAATTAACATGGGTGCATTCTTTTCACCATTAGTTTGTGGAGGTTTCTCTGAATACAAATACGGATTTCTTGCTGCAGCAATTGGAATGGTAGTTAGTTTAATTTCATTTGAATTACTAAAGAACAAACATCTTGTTGGTCCGGATGGGAAACCAATCGGTATGCCGGTTGCGAAAGTTGACATGAAGACATACGGTACTATTCTCGGTTCTATTGCTTTGATCTTTTGTTTACTGAACTTCCAAAACATTGTGAAAGGAATTTTTGGTGCCGATGCAGTAGCAACTGCTGGAACTTTAGCTCATACTATTGCAGGTATAGATTTGGTCGCTTATCTAATTTATGCATCTTTAATTTTAATGCCGATAATTATTCTTACCGATAAATCACTGACAAAAGATGAACGAGAGCGAATAATCGTAATTTTCATTCTTGCTTTCTTTGTGATTTTCTTCTGGGCATGCTTTGAACAGGCAGGTGCATCATTGACCTTATTTGCAGATCAGCAAGTAGACCGGGCAATC
>CAYHCU010000286.1:0-4103 GCA_964355035.1 uncultured Flavobacteriales bacterium
TGAAGATTTGCTTAAAAGTGGTCAATTAAATGAAAACACTATTGTTTTCAACAATCTCATTGAAAAGAAATCAGATCTGCTTTCCAACTGGGAAGTTCCTGTGAAGGAAAGTTGGCACAAAGCGATGCTCAATAATAATTAATAGAATATACTTTAAAGTTTCAAAGTAAGTTCAATCGGGCAATGATCACTACCAAGAACTTCAGAATGAATTGTTGCATTAACAACCAAGTTTCGCATTTCCTCTGAAACCATAAAATAATCAATTCTCCATCCGGTATTTCTTTCTCGTGCTCGAGTGATTACATCCCAATACGTGTATTGACCGGGAAGATCATTGAACTCTCTGAAAATATCGACATAACCCATTCCTAAAATTTTATCCACCCATGCTCTTTCTTCGGGCAGAAATCCGCTAGTTTTTGAATTTGGTCCGGGGCGAGCCAAATCAATTTCTTTATGTGCTGTATTGTAATCTCCTACGACAACAACATTTTTTTTCATATCACGCATCACTTCCACTCTTTTGAAAAGTTGCTCATAAAATTCTAATTTGTATTTTACTCTTTCCGGACCTCTTCCACCATTAGGAAAATAAACGTTATACAAAACAAAATTTTCATACTCTACCTCCAACACACGCCCTTCATTGTCAAAGTGAGGAACGTCGAAACCGGAACGAACGGCAATCGGTTCAACTTTAGAATAAACGGCAACACCACTATATCCCTTCTTTTCAGCAGAAAAAAAATAAGATTTATAATTATTTATATTCTTGATTTCTTCCACAAGTTGATCAGGTTGAGCTTTTGTTTCCTGCAAGCAAAGTATATCCGGATTGTCCTTTTCAAGCCATTCTTGAAAACCTTTTTTCCATACAGCTCTTAGTCCATTTACATTCCAGCTAAGAATTCTAAAGTTTCCTTTTATCATATTTCGAAATTTTATGCAAGATAATAAATTGTTACAGATTTCGAAATTGAACTTAAAGAATGTAGGGTATTTCATTATCCCTAATATATGCGGTTGTAAAAAGCCAATTGATGTCGGAGATTTGCACCATCAAAATAAATAATCCAAACAATTAAAAACAAAACATCATGAAAAAACAAATCTTACTAGTATTTGCGTTGATTGCTTCACTGGCATATTCAGCGTCGGCGTATACCATCATCATTCAGGGTGGCGGTTCAAATCATCAATACAATTACATTTTCCTTAATGATTCTCGTTGCGAATGTCGTGGGAGAGGAAACAATGGTTGTCCGGTAAATTTTGGCGTAGGAGCAAGTCAACGTAAATTGAATATGGAGGATGTCGTCAATTACGTTTTGGCCAAATATGAAAAAGGAGAAAAGACAGGCGCTACCATTTATGCTGAAGTGCTTCCTGTTGAATGGCGTACGACAGAAAAAGACGAACTGATTATTACAACGAAAGAAGATGAAGTATTTCTTAAGTAGACTATTCCAAAACAAAAACAGAGGAACTATAATTTTCCTCTGTTTTTTTGTATTAATAGCTCCAAAAGCAAATGCCGGGGTCGAAAAAGATACAATCATTTTTACAAAAGAATCTTCAGTCGACCCACTGTACCGATCAAGTATATTTCAAGATCAATTTGTTTTTGCAACGTCAACTTCATGGGACCTATCTCAAAGAATTTTAACTTTGAATAAACTTGAATTAGTAAGGTACGCTTTATCTAAAATTAAAATACTCATTCCTACGAATATCAAACTTCTTCAATGTCCGACATTTTGTATAACCGATTCCTTTCTGTTGCTTCAGGATGAATATGACCTCAATTGGTTTCTGTTTATTAAGAAAGCGGGTCAATACACCTACCTTGAACAATTATCTCCGCCACCAAGGACAATTTTTTTTAAAGCGAAAGCAATTTCAGAAAGCAAGTTTTTGCTAACCGATAATTACAACCATCATTCAGCAGATAGTGTCTACAACACAAGTTTGTGCATTTACGATGCCAGACTTCGTCAGTTTACAGCAGAAATCCATCCCGGTTTACCATGTATCGGATTAAGTCATTTTCCTCAAAATTGGATTAGCAATAATTCAAAACAAATTGCTTTATCAGAGCCCTGCGGAAATAAAATTTACCTCTATGATTTAGCTCTAAAATTAACAGAAATGATTTGTCTTCCGGTTGACAAACATTGGATTGATCTTCCGGAAAATAAAATCCCTCTAGAAACTCGACCGGAAAAAATAAATCCGAAAGCCCTCATAGAAAAACTTAATACTCTGCTTCCTACATTCTCAAGAATTGAGACCATTCATTTTGTCAATGATTCAATCCTACTTGTTAATTGCACAATACCGGATTCTTTAAAATCAAAAAAAACAACTTACATCTATAATACACAAAACCGTTCTTTCGAAAAACCGGAGTATATTTCATTTTACTCAAAAGAGAATATGGCTTTTGAAAAAGCCAACACTCCCTCCCTTAACCTAACTCCATATCAGCTATTCAGTGAAGGAATATACATTTCACTGGAAGATGACAATTTTATTCCAAACCCGAATTTCACAATCTCGCAAAATGAAACAAATAAAAATAATTTCTATGAAAACAATGATCCGGAATTTATCATCAGGATATCAAAAGTTCGGTATAAATAGGTTAGCATTTATTTCATTTTTGCTTATAAGTATAATCTCCTTTGCACAAAGTACCACGAATTCTAATATTGATAAAATTCAATTTTACACAAAAGAAAACAGAGAGCTGCATTTTTCAAATGACAGCATATATGTTATCGTTCTAAAAAACAATAAAAGTTGCATGAATTGCTTTGCAGTGATAAACAATTACATAAAAACCATTCACGACAAATCTAACATAAAGCTAATTGCAATTTCTCATTCTGACTCTACATCTCTTGACAGAAAAAGAAATATATATGAACTTCAAAATATTTTTAGTGCTATTTCAAACTTTGGAGTATCCTATAATACGATTGTAACAGATAAAACTCCCACTCCGGAATTAGCAATAATAAAAAATAAAACCTTTCGCCACTTCTCTTATGAGGAAATTTTCAGTGATGGATTTGACATAGTTTCCCCTAATGTCAAAAAAGAAATATCGGAAATTCTAAATCACAAATGATAAAATGTATATTGCTCATATTACTGACGATAAAAATAATTCATTCTGCCGGCGACACTGTTAGATCTGACACATGCAAAGTATTGTCCGGTGACACTATAAAACGCGAGCACCAAAGGCAACTTTTCCTTACTACACAATTTAATCAGCTTAAAAATTTTCATAGTAAAACTAACATAAATGCAGATTTTACAGGAAAATTCAATAGCGTTAAAAAAAAACATTCCGGACGGAATACTTCAAAGCAAGAATTTATTGCTGAAATATGTTTCACGAAATATCTTGACAGCATCATTGTAGTTACTTCTGACCTACTTGAATTTACAGGAAACTGGCAATACAAAGGCCTTTCAGTTTTAAATACGCTAAATGTCAATGTCAAAACGCAACTTACAAATTCCTATGATTATTTTTACTACAATAATGCTTTCGGGAAAGCCTTATCAACTCAGCCATTTCTTCCCATTACAATTAAAATAGGTTATGGTTTCAATTTTTCCTTTAAAAATAATAATTATATAAATGTTTCCTTGATCGATATCAAAGCCAAATTAATTTCCGAAAATAGCAAATTTCAATACCTGAAATCACAAAAACTCACCAAAAAACTAAGATCGATTCCTGTTGTCGGCCTAAGTTTAAATTCCTCAATTTATAAATCATGGATGAAAGCTACGGTAAGCTGGAAGAGCAGCTCCAAAATTTTCGCCAAAGGATTTACGAAGGACGATATCACAATTGACTTTAAAAATCGGATTATGTATGAAATTTACAAATCCATTAATGTCAGTTTCGAAAATCAAATAGTATATGACCCTCTTATAAATTATAATTTGCAGCTGAAAAATGAGGTCATCCTAGGGGTGCTTTTTCGGAATAAGGAAGAGGTGAATAATGGAAAATGAAAAATGGAAAATGAAAAATGAAAAATGAAAAATGAAAAATGAAAAATGAAAAATGAAAAATG
>CAYHCU010000287.1:0-4094 GCA_964355035.1 uncultured Flavobacteriales bacterium
AGTTCTCCTTCTAAGAATCGGTAGTCTCCGGCATTTGTTAAAAATGTACCTGTAACACGATTACCTTCTTGTTTGAATATTCCGATAGAATATTTACTCTCTTCATCATCTCCGTCAAATTTAGCTTTCCAGTTTCCTGAAATATTGAAAGACGTTTTTTCCGGACGATCACTAAAACGATAACCGGCATTGTGAATGGCGCGGAATGAAATTACATTTTTTTCTTTTCTGGAAAAATTGAAAAATTCGCCGATCAATAAATTATCGTAATTTTTCACATGCAGCTCGGCATCAAAATCCGGAAGTCGAATCAGAATGCTATCCATTTTCAAAAGCGATATTGATGCCGAAATTCGTTCTTCGGCATTGAAAATCGTAGCGATATTCCCTTTCACTTCAAAATTAAAAGGCAAAGGGATAGTGTCATGCAGTATCAACTCACCATGCCAAACTCCCTGTTTAATTTGCGCCATTGTAATTTGCGAAATCAAAATTAATAGGAAGCAGATTTTTTTCATAGCTCATTTTAGTTCAATGTTCAGTGTTTAAAGTTCAAAGTTGCGGTGTTTTATAATGAGACATTTATTTTCATAAAGCAACATTTTTAGTGTGCATTATTCGATATTCGATGTTGCCGTGTTATACGATTTTGACTTCTAACTTCTAACTTTTGACTTCACACATTTGACCTCTCACCTTTGACCTTCACCCTTATTCCCCCGTCTCAAACTTAATCCCTTGCGCCAATGGTAATTCCGTGCTATAGTTGATTGTATTTGTTTGACGGCGCATGTAAACTTTCCAAGCATCGCTACCTGATTCACGACCACCACCGGTTTCTTTTTCGCCACCGAAAGCACCACCGATCTCAGCCCCGCTAGTTCCGATGTTTACGTTAGCGATACCACAATCACTTCCTTCGTGAGAAAGGAATTTTTCAGTCTCAAGCATATTACGAGAGAAGATAGCGGATGAAAGTCCTTGTGGAACACCGTTGTGAAGTTCAATTGCTTCATCAAGCGTTTTATATTTCATCATATAAAGTAGTGGCGCAAATGTTTCATCGCAAACGATTGGTAAGTTTCCGGGAGCTTCAGCGATACATGGATTCACATAACATCCGCTTTCGTAACCTTCGCCTTCCATCACTTCACCACCGAAGAGAATTTTTCCGCCTTCTTTCTTAACGCGCTCAATAGCATTTAAGAAATCTTTCACAGCACCCTTATCAATTAATGGTCCCACCAATGTTTTTGAATCTAATGGATGTCCAATACGAATATGTTTGTATGACTTAAGTAATTTTGATTTGAATGTTTCATAAACTGATTCATGAATGATCAAACGACGTGTTGATGTGCAGCGTTGTCCGGCAGTTCCAACAGAGCCGAATAATACTGCGCGTAAAGCCATTTCAAGATCAGCGTTTTCAGTAATGATGATTGCATTGTTTCCGCCTAATTCTAAAAGTGAACGACCGAAACGTTCCGCTACAATTGTACCGACACGTTTTCCAACGCGGGTAGAACCGGTAGCTGAGATCAATGGTACACGATGATCGGCAAGGAAATTGTCGCCAACATATTTAGAGCTTCCTGCAACTAAGTTGATCACACCTTCAGGCACATCATTCTTTTTAAGGACATCAACTAAAATATTGTGAACGGCAATTGCGCACAACATAACTTTTGAACTTGGCTTCCAGATAACGGTGTCACCACAAACCATTGCAAGCATTGCATTCCAGGCCCAAACTGCAACAGGAAAATTAAAAGCAGAAATTACTCCAACAATTCCGATTGGATGATATTGTTCGTACATGCGATGACGCGGACGTTCGCTATGCATTGTTAATCCATACATCTGACGAGAAAGTCCGACAGCAAAATCGCAGATATCAATCATCTCCTGAACTTCACCCAAGCCTTCTTGATAAACTTTTCCCATTTCATAAGAAACAAGTTTTCCCAGCGGCTCTTTATATTTACGTAACTGATCACCCATCTGGCGCACAATTTCACCGCGTTTTGGTGCAGGCATCATTCGCCAAATTTTAAACGCTTCCTGAGCTTTAAGTACAACAGCGTCATAATCTGCAGCGGTTGCTTGCTTTATTTTTCCAATTAAAGCGCCATCAGCAGAAGCATACGATTCTATTTCTTCGCCTTTTGTATCCAACCAAACAGTTCCGGTACAAGCACCGCGGTTTATTGCTTGGATTCCAAGCGTTTTAAGTACTTCAGCAATGCCGTAATCCTGAGAGGCTAGTGTTTCAGATTTCATAATAATTGTCTTGATTTTTATAGATTGCAAAGGTAAATAAAAGACCGGGAAAATGGGATTGGGAACAGGATTATTTGGGCTACCATCAAAAGTTGGGGAAAGATTTAGGGTCACATTAATTTTTTGGGTAGTGAACAAAATTTCTCGCCTAATTTGTATCGAAAGGAAGAATCGGATTAATTTTGCTGTCGTACTTAGAGAACGACGAGATCCTTACAGGAGGACACGCAAGCGCACTTTTAAGGGGAACGAAAAGGTAAGGCTACAAGATTCCTTAGGAATTTACTACACGTTTATTTGGTAGTGCAGATTTGAAATCCTGCACGGCGGGTTTACCTTAGAAGATATAAATATATCCATATCCTATAATCCAAAAACCAGCTTAATTCTCGTCGAAATCAGTTTAATCCTGGTAGAAATCAGCTTAATCCTGGTCAAAATCAGCTAAATCCCGGTTATATTTGCACCACCCCTATGAAAAAAGATTTTCTCTTAATCGCAGCAGTTTATCTTCTGGCATGTACTGCTGTGATGCCTTTTGTAAAGTGGTATGTCGATAATCCTGACAGTTTACAATATGTTTCTATTGCTCATCACATACTTGGTGGTCGTTGGGCATTAGCAGTCAATGGTTATTGGAGCCCATTGATATCCTGGATGCTTGTTCCATTTATTTATATTTTTGATGATGGCATTATTGCATTCAAATATTTACAAATGGCTATCGGCGTTTATGTCATTGCTAAATGGTTGTCTTTTTTGTCATTAACAGAAATTGAAGATAAATGGAAGCGCGTTTTAGGGTTTGCTATCATCCCTTTTGTGATAAGCTATTCACTTAATAATCTAACTCCTGATTTATTATTTGTCGGAATACTTTTTGCTTTAATAGTGGCAATTATAAGATGGCTAGAGAAACAATCCGATGGACAAAAAATCGGGCAACTTGGCGCCTTACTTTATTTAACAAAAGCATTTGCTTTGCCGCTCTTTATTTTTCTTTTTGCAATAACATATTGGATGAAAGACGAAAGACTTACAAAAGCCACGGTTAAAAAAATAATTTACCCTTTTATTCTAATCTCCGGAATTTGGATTTTATGCTTGTCTATAAAATATGGCAAGTTTACAATTTCCGAATCTGCTAAATTTAATTTTACATATGAAGTAGCACCAATAGTTGGTAAGACACACAAATTCCGGTATTAGGAAATGGCTTGCTTTAGCCTGCAAATGATTTTGCTGTTTCAGCATGGGAAGAACCTGCATCACAAGTCAGGCTTACTTCTTTAGATCCAATTCATGACTTATCCTATTATGGAAAAGTAGTAAAACGAAACGTGCTCAGTATTTACTACCATGATTTCAGGCATCAAATTGGGAGCGTGTTTTTATTGCTTTTTGTAATTTATTTAATCAGAAAGAAAAAAGAAAAAAGAATACCGGTATGGGTAATTATTTCATTGTTGGTTATTGCCGGATTATATTTTGGTTACAGTTTAATTTTAGTTCATGAAAGATATATTTGGATATGTTCGCTTTTGTTCTTGCCGACAACTTTTTTCTTTGTGAAAGAAACATTTCCGAATATTGGATTAAAACAATTTGTAGAAATAGGATTGATTGCCTTCTTGTTATTCGCAATAAAGCGTCCGATGAAAGAAGTTATTCTGTGTGGTAACAGAAGCGTAAATAAATTACAACTTTTTCATACATTTATTTCACCAATGGAGTCGATGGAAGTATTTTACCGAAAGGATAAGCAGTTACATGGTGATATTGAAAAATTAAAAAGGATTATTCCCGAAAGT
>CAYHCU010000288.1:0-4093 GCA_964355035.1 uncultured Flavobacteriales bacterium
AAAAACAAGAATATGTTATAACCAAACAGTTATTAAAATCAGGTACATCAATAGGAGCTAATGTTTCGGAAGCTGCATTTGCTCAAAGCAAATTAGATTTTATTCATAAACTTTCGATTGGTTTAAAAGAAGCAAATGAGAGCCGATATTGGCTAAATTTATTGAAACAAACCAATTATATGAATATTATAGAATTCGAGAATTTGATGACATTAAACAATGACATCCTCTATCTACTTACAAAAAGCATTAAAACTGCAAAAGAAAATCTAAGAACAAGCAACTTAGCTAAAAAAAATAATTTACCCAAAACGTAAATTCATTTTTCATTTTTCATTTTTCATTTTTCATTTCAAAAAAGTCCCCCCGCCTGCCCGGTAAACTTCTTCCCCAAATGCTTATACGCCAACTCCGTCGCTTCTCTTCCGCGTGGTGTTCGTTTCAAATAACCTTCCTGAATTAAAAACGGTTCATACACTTCTTCAATAGTTCCGGCCTCTTCACTTACGGCTGTTGCAATCGTAGTTAATCCAACAGGTCCACCTTTGAATTTGTCAATGATGACAGATAAAATTCTATTATCCATTTCATCCAAGCCATGTTGATCAACATTCAATGCCGTTAATGCTGTATGAGAAATGTCCAGATCAATAACACCGTTGCCTTTTATCTGTGCAAAATCACGCACTCTTCGAAGTAAAGCATTTGCAATTCGTGGTGTTCCTCTGCTTCTTCTGGCAATTTCAAAAGAAGCTTCATCGATTATTTCTGTTCGCAATAATTGTGACGAACGAAGAATTATTTTCTGTAAAAGTTTAGCATCGTAGTATTCCAGTCGACTGGTAATACCAAAACGAGCGCGCAAAGGTGACGTCAGTAATCCTGAACGGGTAGTTGCGCCAATAAGAGTAAACGGATTTATTTTTATCTGAACGGATCTTGCATTCGGTCCGGATTCAATCATGATATCGATCTTATAATCTTCCATTGCCGAATACAAATATTCTTCAACTACAGGACTCAAGCGATGGATCTCATCGATGAATAAAACATCATTCGGTTCCAAGTTCGTTAACAAGCCTGCTAAATCGCCTGGTTTGTCGAGGACAGGGCCGGAAGTTGTTCTAATATTTACACCCAGCTCATTTGCTAAAATGTAAGCCAATGTCGTTTTGCCTAATCCCGGAGGGCCGTGCAAAAGGACGTGATCCAAGGCTTCATCGCGCAACTTTGCCGCTTGCACAAAAATTTTCAGATTATCCAATATTGCATTTTGACCTGTAAAATCATCAAAACCTTGTGGACGTAAGACCTTGTCAAGCTCTCTTTCAGAAGCACTTAGTTGCGAAGCATTAGGGTCAAGATTGGGGTTGATCATATGGTAGTAAAAGTAATGCTTAGAGACGAACGAAAATCAATTCTTAAAGTTTTATTTTGAAGACACTATTTCGTAATAAAGCTCATCAATTGAGAGACGAAAATCAATCGAAAAATTAAATCCATCAAGCTTTTTTGTTTGTTTTTTTGACCTTATCACAGCAAAACGGTATCCTGTTGAAACACCAAAACCAAACCATTTTATGACATTATATTGAGCTGTTACTTCAGGCTGATAGAGCATTAAAAATTCAGCCGGCCCTTTCACCCGCTTACTTTCAGTACGGCTGATGTATTCATAATGAGCAGAACCAAGAGCTAAATTAAAAGGAACTGCAGAAAATTGCCAGGGCAACCTGTTGAAGAAGATATATTCGGCAGAAAAATTAAAAAAAAAGACTTCCAATTGACCGTTCGTGGTGTAAGAACTATTTACTTCATTCACATCAATTGTAGTTACAACACCATTATTGGCCAAAGTAAAATAGCCCAAACCAAATCGAACTTTTTTATCGTAAGTAACACCCATTTTCAATCCATTGAAACTGGCAAAATCGTGATCAATAAAAGTATTAAAAGAGGCAAGCGTTAAAAAAAATTTAGGTTTCTCTTTGAGGCTTTTTGTGAGGCCTTCAAAAATTTGTCCTGAACCGTTCAATTGCGCCATCAGCAACAACAAAAATAGAAAGACAAATAGTTGTGGTCTTGGCCGCATTCTGAATTAGGAATAACTTCTCTTTTCTATCGCTTCAGAAACCGAGAGCTTTTTCCCTACCAATTCTTTTCCATCCAAACCTTCAATGGCCTTTTCTCCATCCTCTCTATTTTTAAATAAGACGAAACCGAACTCTTTCGATTCCCAGGTAATTTTATCATAAATGATTTTTGTATCAACTACTTCACCAAATTGGCGAAAAATAGATTCCAATAAAACTTCGTTTACTGATCCATCTATGTTTTTAACGAATAATTTCATGTGTCAAAGTTAAAAAAAATAGAATTAAACCGTGATAAAAGATCAGCAAGACCTCACAGAAAAGAGTCTTTTTCACTGAAATTCGGTAAAAAATAACTCTTACTTAACAATTCTTTAGCTACCTTCGCCTCACATCAAATTTTGTGAGCGATTCTCTTGTCATAATCCCAACCTACAACGAAAAAGAAAACGTTGAAAAAATGATCCGGAAGGTTTTTTCTCTGGAGAAAGAATTTCATTTACTAATAATTGACGATGGTTCGCCGGATGGTACAGCAAACATTGTAAAGAATTTAATTCCGCAATTTAACGGCAGATTATTCATTGAAGAACGCAAAGGAAAGCTGGGTTTAGGCACAGCCTACATTCATGGATTCAAATGGGCGATTGAAAAAAAATACGATTTTATTTTTGAGATGGATTGCGATTTCTCACACAACCCTGACGATTTGATCAGATTATATCAAGCATGCACTCTTGAAGGGGCAGACTTGTCAGTCGGCTCAAGATATATCCGCGGCGCCAATGTGGTAAACTGGCCTTTAGGACGTGTTGTAATGTCGTATTATGCTTCTGTGTATGTGCGAATCATTACCGGCATTAGAGTCAAAGACACAACAGCAGGTTTTGTTTGTTATCAAAGAAGAGTATTGGAAACAATTCCATTGGACTTGATTCATTTTATTGGCTATGCATTTCAAATTGAAATGAAATTTACTGCAATAAAATGTGGTTTTAAATTAACAGAAGTCCCAATCGTATTTACTGACCGCGCAGAAGGCACAAGTAAGATGAGTAAAGGAATTTTCAAAGAAGCCATTCTTGGTGTGATTCAAATGAAATGGCAAAGTCTTTTCAGGAAATATCCAAAAGCAGGAAAAAAGTGAAAAGTTATCTGATAAAAAATGCAAGAATTGTCAACGAAGGAAAAATCATATCTTCTGATGTTTTATTAAAAAATGGACGGATTGAAAAAATTGATCCGGTTATTTCATCACAGAATGCAGAAATCATTGATGCAGAAAATAATTTTCTCCTTCCGGGCATGATTGACGATCAGGTTCATTTTCGTGAACCCGGACTTACCCATAAAGCAGACATTTATACAGAATCAAAAGCAGCAGTAGCAGGTGGAATTACTTCTTTTATGGAAATGCCGAATACAGTTCCAAATACATTGACACAAGCTTTACTTCAGGATAAATATAATATTGCAGCAACAAAATCATTAGCGAACTACTCATTTTATATGGGAGTTTCAAATGACAATTACGATGAGGTAATGCGTACCGACAAAAAAAATGTTTGCGGGATAAAAATTTTCATGGGCTCTTCCACAGGAAACATGCTCGTTGATGAACCTTCAACATTAGATCGAATTTTCGGAAATTCAGAAATGCTGATTGCTACTCATTGTGAAGACGAAAAAATCATACTTAATAATTTAGAGAAGGCACGTAATCAATATGGTGAAAATGTACCGATGTGGATGCATCCACAAATCAGAAGTACAGAAGCATGTTATAAATCCTCTTCGTATGCTGTAAATTTAGCCAAAGCGAAAGGAAGTCGATTGCATGTTCTCCACATAAGCACAGCTAAAGAACTGGAATTGTTTGACAACACAATTCCATTAGGCAAAAAACGAATTACTGCCGAAGCGTGCATCCATCATCTATTTTTTGACGAAAATGATTACGAACGATTAGGAACAAAAATAAAATGGAATCCGGCAGTTAA
>CAYHCU010000289.1:0-4081 GCA_964355035.1 uncultured Flavobacteriales bacterium
TGCACACCAGCAAATACAGTTTGAGTGTGGAGTTTGAGTGTGTTGACCAACATTCCGGGTATAAAAAAAGTGTGAATGTCCGTGCACACCAGCAAATACAGTTTGAGTGTGGAGTTTGAGTGTGTTGACCAACATTCCGGGTATAAAAAAAGTGTGAATGTCCGTGCACACTTCGCACTTCACACTCACACTGACCTTAGGTAGCGGGGACCGGACTCGAACCGATGACCTTTGGGTTATGAGCCCAACGAGCTACCAACTGCTCCACCCCGCACTATATTTTCTCAACCACACCGCCCAACGACTACTCCCATTGGGACTCCACCCCGCACTATATCTTTAATAACCACAAAAAAGGCTATTGGTAAATTTATTCATAAACAGCTAAAAATCAATAATTAAGCTATTATTTTTTCTTATTTGGACTGCAAAGATATAATTCGTTCTTTTACTAAACTAATAAGACAAGAAATAAATATTAAATGGGGCATAAAGCGGGATTTGTAGGGATTATCGGAAAACCTAATGTTGGGAAGTCGACGTTGATGAATAGAATTATCGGTGAGCAATTATCGATTGTAACAGCGAAAGAGCAAACAACACGACATCGAATCAAGGGAATATTAAATGGCGACGAGTATCAGATTATTTTTTCCGATACTCCCGGAATACTAGAACCTCATTATCTCTTACAGGAGAAAATGATGGAATTCGTGAATGCGTCCTTAGAAGATGCAGATGCAGTTCTTTTTATAACGGATAACAGTGAAACGTATATGGACGAAACTATTGTAGCTCGCTTGGCTGCGATAAAAGTTCCACTAATTGTCGTCATTAACAAAGTCGATTTATCAACTCCTGAAGAGATTAATAAATTAGTTCACGGTTGGAAGAAGAAAGTAAATCCTTTAGCTGTTATTCCTGTTTCTGCTTTGTTGAAATTCAATACAGAAAAAATTACTGAGATGCTTTTGACATTGATGCCGGAAGCGCCTGCATTTTTTTCAAAGGAACAACTGAGTGATTCCAATGAACGGTTTTTTATCAGTGAAATTATTCGTGAAAAAATCTTTATGCACTACCAGCAGGAGATTCCATATTCTACCGAAGTAGGAGTAGAAGCTTTTAAAGAGGAAGAAAAGATCATCAGAATCTCCGCAGTGATTTTTGTAGAACGTGATTCACAAAAAGGAATTATCATCGGAAGAAAAGGCGAAGGCATCAAACGTATCGGTTCGGAAGCTCGTCGTGATATAGAGAAGTCGTTAGGAAAGCAAGTGTTCCTTGAACTTTTTGTGAAAGTTGAAAAAGAATGGCGCAAGAACGAAAATAAATTGCGTAGATTCGGATATTCAATTTAACCGAATAGCTGAATGAAAATTCTCAAGCGTATTTTCTGGTTCGCTTTATTAACAACGGCAGTTGCCGTTGCTCTGGTTATACTTTTTCTATTTTTTCAAAAAACAAAATACTCAGGCACTGTAAGAATGTCTGATTTAGATTCTACCATCACAACTTATTTTGATCCATACGGTATTCCACACATATACGGCAAGAATGAAGAAGACGTCTTTCGTGCTTTAGGTTATATTCAGGCGCAGGAAAGATTGTTTCAAATGGAGTTAATACGTCGTGTTAGCGCCGGAAGATTATCGGAAGTTTTTGGAAACAAAACAATAGAAGTAGACAAGTTTTTCAGAATGATTGGTGTCGCTCAGCATGCGGAAAAATCAGCAGAAGTTTTTATGAGTGGACCGGATTCGCAAGCAAAACGTGATGTTGTCTCTTATCTTGAAGGAGTCAATCAATATGTTTTAAAAGGTAAAAGGCGGATGGAGTTTCTGATGTTAGGAATTCAAGAGAAACCATTTACCGTTAAAGATATTTTTCTGATCATAGATTATTTGTCATTTAATTTTCAGATGGGATTTAAAACTGACCCTGTTTTGACTCGCATCCAAAAAACGTTGGGTGAAAACTATTTAGAAGATATTTTGCGAGCCAAGAAGGATTCAACTTTGTTATTGGATACGTTGACTGTTCCTTTCATTGAAAATCAATTGAGTTCTTTTTCAGAGTTAGAGAAAATTCTTCCAATGAAAATATGGAGTGGAAGTAATTCATGGGCATTGTCGGGCAATCGCTCTATTTCAGGGAAAGCGCTTTTAGAGAATGACACACACATAGGTGTTCAGCAACCTGCTGTTTGGTACGAAGCATATCTCGAATGCCCTGATTTCAGATTCTATGGAAATTTTCTTGCAGGATTTCCTTTTGCACCCATTGGACATACAATGACACACGGCTGGGGACTCACGATGTTAGAGAACGACGATTTGGATTTCTTTATTGAGAAAACGAAATCAGATGACACTTCTCTTGTTTATGCTAAAGATCATTGGGAGAAAATCTCTTCACGCAATGAACTTATTTTGGTGAAAGATAGTGCTTCAGTAAATCTTATTTGTCGTGCAACCCATCATGGTCCTATTTGCAGTGATGTAATGCCGGAATTCAAATCAATGACGAAAGCTCCTGTATCTATTTGTTGGACATTTTTGAACTTCAATAATAATTTGATGGGAACAACTTGGAAGCTTGCACATGCAAAGAGCATGAATGAGTTCAGAGGTGCTGTTTCATCGATCACCGCACCGGGTTTAAATATTGTATATGCAGATGCAGAAAATAATATTGCCTGGTATACAGCAGCGAAATTTGTTATTCGTCCGAAAGGAGCAAATGGTTCAATTTTACAAGATGGTTCCGGAGCAAATGATTGGTTAGGCTATTACGATTTCGAAATGAATCCTAAACAGGAGAATCCGGAGTTGGGATTTGTCTTGTCAGCCAACAACGATCCGCAGAATGACACTACAAATATTTTTCAGGGTTACTATGTTCCAAAGGATAGATATTTACGCTTAAGAAATTTGTTGTTTACGAAAAGTAAATTTAACCGCGACGATTTAGAGAAATTTGCCATCGATGTAAAAAACCCGGTTGCATCAGAAATTGCCAGAGTGTTAGTTTCAAAATTGAGGGGTGTAAGCATTCTGAAAACGCAGCTTCACGAGAATGCTTCAGATGTTTTAAAAGAGTGGAATGGTGATCATAAACTTTCTGATAAAGGTCCGGTGTTATACTATAAATTCCTTTTTCATGTTTTTGCTGATGCTATGATGGATGAATTAGGTGAAAAGGATTTCGAAGCATTGTTAAAGACACATGCGCAGAAATCAATGATACTCGATTTTGTTAAGAATGAGAATTCTGCTTGGTGGGATAATAAAAATACAGTAAAAAAGGAAACTGAAGCAGAAATTATTGAAGGTGCATTTGATAAAACTATTAATGAGTTAGTGGAGCAATTAGGATATGATCCGGAAAAGTGGACATGGGGGAAAGTACACACTATCGAAATTGAACATCCTTTAGGAAAACAAAAGCCATTGAATCGTATTTTTAACATTGGTCCATTCCCTGAAATGGGCGGAATGGAAACGGTGAATAATCAGAGCTTTGAATTAAATGGAAGTGGTGTTTATAAAGTGAATTTAGGACCTGCTTTGCGAAGAGTAATTGATTTTGCAGAGCCGGAAAGTGCGTATAGTATCAATCCGAGTGGACAATCCGGTAATTTTATCAGCAAACATTATAGCAATCAGACTAAATTATATATCAAGGGGAAGTATCGGAAGGAATTAATGAATAAAGAAGAGATTAAACGTGTATGTAAAGATGTACTTTACTTTCAACCATTGAATTAATTGAGAATTCATTCCGGAATAATAAATTTACAAAAACAAGATAGTAGTAATTGACGATATGAGAAAAATAATAAAAGTGATCAGCCTGCTTATAGTGATGACAGGTTTTTCCGCAGACACAAGTGCACAGAATTCATTTGTGATCAGTGGGAAATTGCCACCCTTGTCATCATAAGAATTGTCGTTGCAAATAGACAACAATAACCTCAAGAGAAGAACAATTGTTTACAATACAACTATGGTAAACAATACTTTCAATTTTAAGGTTAATCTTGATCGTGATTATCTTGTTGAATTGTCGAACCCTGAAT
>CAYHCU010000290.1:0-4079 GCA_964355035.1 uncultured Flavobacteriales bacterium
ACATCCAATAAAATAATATCAGGTTTAGTTATTTCTTCCTGAAATTTTTCGACAGGTAATAATGTGTCAGTTTTTTGTCCGCAGGAAATTAGTACAACTGTTAGAGCGAAGAGAACAAGTAGCTTTTTCATTTATTTTAGTGATTGGGAAGTAGTAAGAAAAGGATAGTGGATAATGGATAATGGATAATGGACAATTGGTTGTAGCCATTGGATGCTTCATTGTCAATTGTCAACTGTCAATTATCAACTGTCAACTGTCAATTATCCACTGCAGTCCTCATTTGAGGAAAGAAAAGAACATCTTGAATCGAAGTTGAATTCGTCATAATCATCGACAAACGATCGATACCAATTCCTAATCCAGCTGTTGGTGGCATACCGAATTCTAATGCGCGAAGAAAATCTTCATCGAGTTGCATTGCTTCTTCATCGCCACGTTTACCGAGTTCCAATTGTTCTTCGAAACGACTTCGTTGATCAATCGGATCATTCAATTCAGAGAAAGCATTACAAATTTCTTTTCCATTACAGATTGCTTCGAAACGCTCTACCAGTCCTGGTTTTGAGCGATGTTTCTTTGCAAGTGGCGACATTTCTACAGGATAATCTGTAATAAAAGTCGGCTGAATTAATTTGCCTTCGCATTTTTCGCCAAAAATTTCATCGATGATTTTACCGCGGCCCATTGTACTATCGACATGAATGCCAAGCGACTTCGCTGTTTTTGCTAATTCAGTTTCATCCATATCAGTAATATCAACTCCGGTATAATGAGCAATAGCTTCATACATTGTGAAACGTTTCCACGGACGTTTGAAACTAATCACATGTTCGCCGACTTGAATTTCCGTTGTACCGTTTGTATCGATAGCAACGCGTTCAACCATTTCTTCCACAAGGTTCATCATCCATTCGTAATCTTTGTAAGCAACATATAATTCTACCTGCGTAAATTCCGGATTATGAAAACGACTCATTCCTTCATTGCGAAAATCTTTTGCAAATTCATAGACACCATCAAAACCACCAACGATCAGTCGCTTCAAATACAATTCATTTGCAATTCGCAGATAAAGCGTCATGTCTAATGTGTTATGAAACGTCTTGAACGGACGCGCAGCAGCTCCGCCATAAAGTGGCTGAAGAATTGGAGTTTCCACTTCCATGTATCCTTTCTCATTGAGAAAAGTACGCATGGAATTAGTGAGTTTTGTACGTTTTATAAATGCTTCACGAACGTGAGGGTTTACAATAAGATCAACATACCGTTGACGATATCTTAATTCAGGATCACTGAAAGCATCGAATATATTTCCTTCTGCATCTTTCTTTACAACAGGAAGCGGGCGAAGAGCTTTGCTTAATAACGTCAGACTTTGAACGTGAATACTCGTCTCGCCCATCTTTGTCACAAAAACATAACCTTTCACTCCAAGGATGTCACCCATATCGAGCATTTTCTTGAAGAGAAAATCGTATGCAGACTTATCTTCACCGGGACAAATATCATCGCGTTTTACATAGATTTGAATTCTTCCAATGCTATCTTGTAAAACAGCAAAAGCAGCTTTTCCCATATCACGAACACTCATAATACGTCCGGCGAAAGAAACCTCTGTGTAAGCATCGGGATTCGTCGCGAAGCCTTCGAGCATTTCCTTCGATGTATGCGTGATAGGCCAAAGTTCAGCCGGATAAGGATTGATATTATTTTGCTTTAATTCCTCCAGTTTCTGGCGGCGGATGAGTTCTTGTTCGGTAAATTCCATTGAAAGTTTTTGATTGAGAGGGCAAAGATAAAATTTGTAGGCAGATTTGGCATTGTAGGTTTTACAAAGTTGATGGTTAATTGGTGTTGAGTGCTGTTTTACGGCATTTTTGTTTAAGGTTTAAGGTTTAAAGTTGGCCTTTGTGCTAGTTAAAGCTAGTTCAACCGAAAATAATGGACAATGGGCGACTTTTTATAATAATTCATCGAATCAAATTTCGAAGGACGACATCAAAAGCGTATTTTTGACCCATTCTAAAATACAGCATTATGAGCGATATGAAATCACTGGTAGAAAATTTCCCGGCGCAATTGCGTGAAGCGATTACAATTGGAGAGAAATTTTCTTTCACCAAACCATCTAAAGACATTAAAAACATTCTCATCACCGGCCTTGGTGGTTCCGGTATTGGGGGAACTATTATTTCAGAGATCGTTTACAACGAATGCAAAGTTCCGATCACGGTAAATAAAGATTATTTTATACCGGCTTATGTGGGTGAAGATACCATGGTAATCGTTTGCTCTTATTCCGGCAATACGGAAGAAACCGTTCAAGCGATGGAATCGGCCATGGAAAAGAAAGCAAAAATTGTTTGCATCACTTCCGGCGGTAAAGTTGCAGAATTAGCGAAAAGTAATCACTTCGATACGATCATGATTCCGGGTGGATTGCCACCACGTGCATGTTTAGGATATTCGTTAGCACAATTATTTTATGTTTTCGTTTCAGCAGGATTTGCAGGAAAGCATATCATCGACGAATTAAAATTATCTATCGACTTAATTGAAAAAGAAAAATCAGTCATACTTGAAGAAGCAAAATCCTTGACAAATTTCTTTCTGGGAAAACTCCCGGTAATTTATTCTGTTGATGGCTACAATGGTGTAGCAACTCGTTTCCGTCAGCAGATCAACGAGAATTCGAAAATGCTTTGCTGGCATCATGTTCTTCCTGAGATGAATCATAACGAATTAGTCGGCTGGACAGAAAAACATGATGAGCTTGCAGTGATCATACTTCGAAGCGACAACGATTATTCAAGGACACAATCACGGATTGAAATCAGCAAAAATGTTTTCTCGAAATTTGCCGGTGTGCGTGAGTGTTATTCGAAAGGAAAATCACAAGTAGAACGAACTATTTATCTGATTCATCTTACTGATTGGGTTTCTGTTTTACTTGCCGAGAAAAAGCAAATTGATGCAACAGAAGTGAATATTATCAATCACCTGAAAGGTGAATTGTCAAAATTATAATGAGCGAATTATTAAAATCAACACCGGGGAGCACGGAAAAAGAACAGGCAAATCGTGCTGTTATTTTCCGTGATCTTGGTTTGATAGATTACAAAGAAGCTTGGGATATTCAAGAAACGTTATTTCAGGAAGTCATTGGTCGAAAAGTTAATAATAGAAAACTTGAAGTCGATCAACAAGAAGATCCAAAGCACTATCTCTTGTTTTGCGAGCATCCACATGTTTTCACTCTTGGAAGAAGTGGCGATGAATCAAATTTAGTCGTCAGCGAAAAAGATCTTCCCGGTATTCAAGCAACATTTTACAAAAACAATCGTGGCGGTGATATTACATATCATGGCCCCGGACAAATAGTAGGTTATCCGATTTTAGATCTCGATTTTTTCTTCACCGACATTCATAAGTATTTACGTTATTTAGAAGAAGCAGTAATTCTCACCCTCAAAGATTATAGTATTGATGCAGGTCGTATCGCAGGACTAACAGGCGTATGGCTTGATCCGGAAGACAAAGTCCGGGCACGAAAAATCTGCGCTCTTGGTGTACGATGTTCGCGTTGGGTAACAATGCATGGTTTTGCCTTTAACGTAAACACAGACCTTAATTATTTCAATTACATTATTCCCTGCGGGATCACAGACAAGCAAGTGACATCTCTAGAAAAAGAGCTGGGCAAAAAAGTTGACATCGATGAAGTGAAAGAAAAAGTTAGGAAAAATATTTTTTTACTTTTTGATATGCGAAATGATTCTGTTAATATCTAAAGGAATCCTAATTGCTTAATGCCCGCAACAAAGTTCCTAGACAACATACTATACACCTTGAGTTAAAAGCACTAACAGAAAAAAAGTCAAAAAAGAAATTCGTCTTCTAATCCCCCTTCACAAATCCCCCATCCCATAGGGACCCCACATCGGTAACCACCAAGGAATAAACAACCCCCATCCCATAGGGACCCCACATCGGTAACCACCATGGAATAAACAACCCCCAGTCCCATAGGGACCCCACATCGGTAACCACCAAGGAATAAACAACCCCCAGTCCCA
>CAYHCU010000291.1:0-4055 GCA_964355035.1 uncultured Flavobacteriales bacterium
TTATTATTTATGCTGAAGGTTTATTCGGAAATAATCAACTCCTTGCCACAAAAGTTGACTTTACCGGTGCTGCTTTATGGACTCCTTCAACAGTATCTGTTGCAACAGTTGCAAGTAACAAATCAAGAGTTCAACTGACACCAATGTTTTCGTCTTTAGGTTCCGCTGAACAAACTGTTGCGATCTGGGAAGACGATCGAATTGACCGTGGAGTTTACACGCAGAATATTAATAACGATGGAACATTAGGGTCAACAGTTAATATTCCAACAACTACTCTTCAGAAATTGACAGCGACCATTTATCCTAATCCTTCACGCACAAATCAACATCTGAAAATCACAACGAACTCCACAGACAAAGCAACGATTTCTCTTTATGATGCAATAGGTAGAATGCTTGGTACTGTTTCGAATATTCAACTCAACATTGGGAATAATGAATTTATATTAAGTCATCTTTTCTCTACGACAAATTTATCCTCAGGAGTTTACTCTGTTGCAGTTGAGGGGGAAAAAATTTCAGGGCGGATTCAGCTTGTTGTTGAATAAAGTCTGTTCGTGGTTCGTGGTTCGTGGTTCGTTATTCGTTTTTCGAACCACGAATAACGAACCACGAATAACGAATATCGAATATCGAAAACGCCAATGAACAAAGGATACTCCAAAAAAACACTATTCGCCTGCATGGACTGGGGATTGGGGCATGCGAGCAGAAGTGTTCCTTTGATTAGAGACTTGCAACAAAAAGGTCATGAGGTCATTTTAGCTTCAGCAGGACAGGCTTTTGCTTTTTTGAAAAACTATTTCCCGGAATTGCTAGTGCTTGAGAAGCCGGCATATAGAATTCGATTTTCAACTAAAGTTTCAATGAGCTGGATGCTCCTTTTTCAGTCACGTGCTTTCCTTAAAACAATTCGTGATGAGCATAAATGGCTGCAAAAAATTCTTCCTCAATATCAGTTTGATGAGGTGTATTCTGATAATTGTTATGGTTTGTATCATCAAACTATTTCTTCCACTATCATTACTCATCAATTAATGGTCAAATGTCCGAAAGGATTGACGTTTTTGGAAAATTTTTTTCATGAGCAAATCTTAAAGCGAACTACGAAATTTGATCGTTGTTGGATACCGGATTATGAAGGAGACAATAATTTATCGGGCGACTTATCACACAAATATCCACTACCTGAAAACGCATCTTTCATTGGACCGCTAAGTCGATTTGAAAGAAGGCCGAAGGAAGATTTCATTAAACAATATGAGTTTTGCGCAATCCTCAGTGGACCTGAGCCCTTGAGAACGGAACTAGAGAATCAATGCATCGATCTATTTCAGAGGACAGAAAAAAAATGTTTGATCATCCGTGGCAAACCTGAAAACCAAGAATGTTTGAAAGTAGAAGGACTTGATATTTATAATCATCTGAGTGATGAAGAGTTCAGAGAAAAAGTAACTCAATCGGATAAAATCATTTGTCGTTCCGGCTATTCTACAATAATGGATTTATATGCCTTAAACAAACGGGCAATTTTTATACCGACACCGGGACAAACAGAACAGGAGTATTTAGCAAAGCATCACAGTGGCTGAAAAATTATTGTGTAGTAATCACAATATTGGAAGTCTTGACGACATTGCTTTTATGCAATCCTCTATCATAGATAAAGATTTCATAGTAGAAAGTATCTTTCACTAATCCTACATTCAATGGCAAATCGCGTTCAATTTCACCCTTTAATGCTTTGTTACTTCCTTCAGGAGTAATATACGGAATCCGGGCGCTGATATCTACTGTATCTACAGTCCAAACATTATTTATAAGGTGATATGTTTTGACTTTAAAATTGGTATAGTAAGGATTGGACGAATTAGCAGGAAAGTCAAACATCGGATCATTCAATCCGGACTCAGGGGTGTGATAACCGATATCGCCATCGCCATCGGTGAAGCCAATCGTAACTTTTACACTTTGGTCTTTGCCATTTGCATTTTTCACTGCTTCAATACGCTTGAAATCAATCGCAGGGATGATCGGATACTCCAACGGTTTTTTACAGGCATTTAATGTAAATGCTGTAATTACGATTGCAGAGAATACTTTTCCGATTTTCTTCATAACTATTTTTGAAAGTATAAATTTACAGAATATTTCGTTTATTACTAAAGAATATTCACGACAATTAATTTCACAAAGATACAATTCTCTTATGGCACTAATCCTTCCCATTAAAAATGTTGAGCCACAATTTGGTAAAAATTGCTATTTAGCACCGAATTCAACCGTTATTGGTGATGTAATAATGGGAAATGAATGCAGTATATGGTTTAATGCGGTGATACGTGGTGATGTAAACAGCATCCGGATAGGCGACAAAGTGAATATCCAGGATGGTGTAATTGTTCACTGCACGTATCAAAAGGCGAAAACTACCATTGGAAATAATTGTAGCATTGGCCACAATGCAATTATTCATGGGTGCCATTTGCACGATAATGTTTTGGTTGGAATGGGAGCCATTGTAATGGACAATGCTATTCTTGAATCCTTTTCCATTGTCGCAGCGGGGTCCATTGTTTTAGAAAATACAATTGTTGAAAGCGGATTCATCTACGCCGGTTCGCCTGCAAAAAAATTAAAACCTATTTCTGCCGAACAAAGAAAATTACTTGAACAATTGCCGGATCGATATGTGATGTATTCGGAGTGGTTGAAGGGTTAGGTAAAATGAAAAGTGAAAAATGAAGAATGAAGAATGAAGAATGAGGAATGAGGAATGAAAAGTGAAAAATGAAAAGTGAAAAATCGGCTCCAAGCAGACTTTATAGTGGGTGAAAAACGGGGTAAATTAGAATAAATTATTAATTTGGATACGTTCTTCACTTTTCACTTTTCACTTTTCACTTTTCATTTTTCACTTTTCACTTTTCACTTTTCACTTTTCACTTTTCATTGTCAATCGTCACTTCCAAAAGTCCAGCTTTTCCAAATGAATTTTGTTTTTAAAAAAGTATCGTGTACTTTCTTCAAATGACTTCGTAAAGTCTGAAACATAAAAATGATGTACCGGTTTTTTCTTTTTGCTGAGAAGTTTATTTTGCTTTAAGACCTCTTTTACGCTATCAGCAACAACGCCTGCGGTGTCGATAATATTCACATTCTTCTTGTAATACTCTTCTACTTCAGGGCGAATTAAAGGGTAATGCGTGCAGGCAAGAATTAATGAATCTATCTTTGCAAGTTTTCGACTTGAAAGATATGAGGCAATAACGGATCTGGATATTTTATTGTTGAAAAAGCCTTCTTCTATCATAGGTGCTAAAAGCGGTGTTGCTAAAGAAGCAACTTCTTTGCTTGAGCCGGCCCTTATTTTTTTAGCGTAGATGTCGCTTTTAATTGTTCCTTTTGTTCCAATGACACCAACTTTGTGAATTGATTTGGAATGCGTCACCAGATGAACTACCGGACTAATCACGTCTACAACAGGAATTTTACCTCCTACAAAGTCTTTAACAGTTTCAAAAGCGATAGAGCTGGCAGTATTACAAGCGATGACAATCATCTTGCAATTTTTCTGCATTAAAAATTGCGCTATACGGATTGCATAGTATTTTATTGAATCCGGCGATTTATCACCATAAGGCAAATGTGCTGTATCGCCAAAATAGACGAGCGATTCATGAGGAAGTACTTTTTGGATAGCATTGGCAACTGTGAGACCACCAATTCCTGAATCGAAAACCCCTATTGGCTGAGCAGAAGTATCTATTGATTTTTTTTTCTTTACCGGCATAAGTGACGAAATTACTTCAACATTTGAAATATTCACTCATTTCAGTAAAATATTTTTCAACCGGAATTAGTTTCGTATGAAGCGACCTTTGCCAACGATTTCTGCTGAATGCATAATTATCACAACGTAATTCCCTCTCTCCAGGTTTTGCGTATTGATATCATAACTTCTGACTAATTCACTTCCTGAAATTACTTGTTGAAAGACGGGTTTTCCTGAAACATTCAGAATGCTGCAGCTATAATTATCGTTTTCAATA
>CAYHCU010000292.1:0-4054 GCA_964355035.1 uncultured Flavobacteriales bacterium
ATTGGTTGAACACACATTTACTTTGGATTGGGAATTAGAGCCTTATTTTAAGATGGCGAAAAAGTACGACTGTTGTTTACATGTTCTTACAGTGGAAAATTATCATGGTGGAGAAAATGTTCATGAAATAAGTAATGAACAGATTTTGAAAATGGCGGAGAAATATAAAGTAAAATTAATTTGAGAATGATGAAATGGATTTACAAGCTTGTTTTCCTAAAGGCATTGAAATGGAAGATAAACGGAAACATGCCTAATGTAAAAAAATACATCATAGTTGTTGCCCCACATACTAGCAACTATGATTTTCTAGTGGGTTTGTCAATACGAAGTATTCTTGGGTTTAAGGCTTCTTTTCTCGGAAAGAAAGAACTTTTCAGGTTTCCTTTTGGTTGGATTTTTCGAAAACTTGGCGGCTATCCGGTAGACAGATCGAGGCATACAGATTTAGTGAGCGCTGTTGCAGCAATTTATGAAGCTCACGATGAATTTGCAATAGCAATCGCTCCGGAAGGTACTCGTAAGTTTGTGAAAGAGTGGAAGAGAGGTTTTTATTTTATGGCCCTTAAAGCAAATGTTCCGATGGTATTGACTTCTTTTGATTATAAACAAAAAACGGTATTTATTTCAGAGCCATACTATCCCACGGGCGACAAGGAAGTTGATTCAAAAAACATTTTACAATTTTTTAATGGTCACGAGGGGCGTTTCCCAAAGAAATTACCTGAGAAGTTGTTTTAATCTTGTTCACTTAACTATTAAATTATTATTTTTACTGAATGAATAAATTTATTGGAAAGAGGTTGTTATCGGCGGCAATATTTTTTGTTATTACGAATACTGTACTCGCTGATAAATTAGAAGATGGATTTGCTCGTTTGAAAATTTACGATTACTTCAGAGCAAAAGAGTACTTTGAAAAAAGTCTTGAAAAAAAAACAGCGGGTGCTGCATTTGGATTAAGTAAAATATTTTATGAAGAAAACAATCCGTTTTTTAATTTGGATTCTGCCAGAAAATATATTTTACTTTCAGATTCTACATTTAAAACTTGTAAAACAAAAGAGAAAATATATTATAATTCTATAGGTGTTACTGATACATTTATTCAAGATATGTCAAATTTAATTTGTGAGAAATATTTTGAATTTGTTCAGAAAACGGATAGCATATCAATGTATGAACATTATTTGGAGACGTTTTCGTCTTGCATGGATATTGAAAGAGTCGTTAAGTTAAGGAATACAGCAGCTTTCAGAGAAGCTTCAGGAATTAATAAGGCCTCAGCTTATTTAAGATTTTCTCAATTGTATCCTGAGGCTCATGATAGCCCAAAGGCAATAGAACTTTATCAACAGCGATTATTTGAAGAAGAAACCGTAGATAATAAAATCACTTCTTTTGAGAAATTTATGGTAGACCACCCGGCTAGTCCTTATAAAGAAGAAGCCGAGCGAATGATTTATAAATTGAGCACCATTCATCACCTTGTTCAAGAGTATGCTGCTTTTGCAAGAAAGTATTCATTTTCAAAGTATGCTGCAGAAGCTTGGCGACAAGTTTATTCGTTGTCCATGAAAGACTTTACGGAGAACACCTTTAATTCTTTTAAAGCAAACTATCCGGATTATCCTTTTTCAAGTGAGCTAGAAACGGATTTCAAATTACAGAACTACATTTTTCTTCCAATTGAAAAGAGTGAAAAGTGGGGTTATATAAATGAAGAAGGAGTAGAGTTAATTGCTTTACAATATGAAGAAGTTTCATTTTTTTCTGAAGGATTGGCGGCGGCAAAATTGAACGGGAAGTATGGCTATATAAATAAGAGCGGGAAAGTTGTATTGCCTTTTATCTATACTGAAGCCGATGATTTTCATAAGGGCTATGCAATTGTAATGACAGACAGCTTTTATGGTTTGATTAATAGAAAAGGTGAATATTTAATTAAACCTGAATATGAAGAATTAAGCGATATTGTTGAAGGCTTTTGTATCGGAATGAAGAATGATAAATTTGGATACATTTCAAAAGCGGGGAAACTTTTGACAGATTGTACATTCGATGTGGCAAATGATTTTCGGGATGGATGTGCTGTTGTAGCGGTAAATGAAAAGTATGGTTTGATAAATATACTTGGTAAGTTTTTAATTGAACCAATTTATGACGATTTGATTTTCTGCGGAAAAAATTTATTGAAAGCATCGAATAATAATAGATGGGGAATAATTGACATACACGGGAAAGTTGTTTCAGATTTCATTTATGATGCAATTGGTGAATTTAGCAGCGGACTAGCGCTCGTCGCAATAAATGGGAAGTATGGATATTTAAATGAAGCCGGATTAGTAAAGATCTCTTTAAAGTATCAGTACTCCTCTTCATTATTAAATACTGGTAAAGCTTTGAATGGTTATATATTATTACGCCAGAAGAATAAAATACAATTAGCTGATACATCCGGTTCTGTTGTTTCGTTTTTAGGAATAGAACAATATGGCTTTCCAAGCGAAGGGCTTATCCCTATTATGAAAAACAAAAAGTGGGGATTTTCTGATATGAACGGAGAAATTAAAATTCAACCCAAATTTGAACAGGTAGAATCTTTCTCCGGTGGGGTCGCAATAGTAAAAAGCAAAGATTTGTTTGGTTTAATAAATAGGACAGGAGCCTATGTTGTCCAGCCTTTGTATGACAATGTAATTCCCAAAAACGATTATGTGGTGGTGGTCAAAGACGGAAAGTTTGGAGCATTAACCAAAAACGCAAATTTAATATTGCCATGCGCTTATCGTTCTGTCGATGAGATTGGCAATAAAATTTTGCGTGGCACGAATGATAGCCGTTTGATCTATGTAGACCTGAATGGAGGAATAATTTATGTTGGTGACAGAAATTAGAAATCAGTGATCAACTTCTTTTGTGCTTCCATCTGCGGTGTGTCCACAGCCAAAATTGTGGTGCGCTGCGAATTAATTTCTCGTTGATCTGAGCGCATCTTTCTGTGATAAAAAATTGCTTTTCAGATGACGGGTTTTCAGAAACAAGTTCATAAACTAATTTGTAATAACCTCTTTTTACTTTACTAACACTTCCATAAACAACAGGGTAGTTATACATAGCAGCATACTTTTCTGCTCCTAAAAGCATGCAAGTGTCTTGTCCCAGAAATGTCATCCAGTGACCTTTATTTGGCTTCGATGGACTTTGATCATTAATAAACCCATAGGTAAATAATTCATTTTTTGCTGCTTTAAAAAAGGAATTTACTTCTTTGGTCGACATCAGTTTCATGCCGAATCGTGCTCTGGTTGATCTTAATTTTGAATCGAAAAACTTGTTTGATAAAGCGGTATAGATTCCTGAACCATTGTGAGAAGAATGATAAGGAAGCGTAACAACGGCCCATTCCCAGTTTGCATAATGACCTCCGGCCAAAATTACACTTCGTCCTTTTTTATAAAAGTCTTCAATAATGGAAGTATTCTCTAAGATCATTCTTTTGTTTAGAGTTTCACTTGATGCTGTAAAAACCTTTAGCGTTTCAAATACGAGATCGCAAAAATGACGATAAAATTCTTTTGTGATGTAATTTATTTCTTTTTCTGATTTTTCAGGGAACGATCTTTTTAAATTTGCAATCACTAGTTTTTTTCGATATGGGAGAATATAATAGAGCAGAATAAAAAAAACATCTGAAATTAAATACAATACCCGAAATGGCAGTAATGAAATCGGCAGGAGAACTAAATAATAAAGAAGTGCGCTAATAATGTTTGACATCGATGCGAAAGTATAAAAAAGTCTTTAATTGAATCAAGCTATTCAAAAAAACCTGCAGGTCAGCTAATTCAGTTGGATCAACTATATCATATGAATCAGCTAAATCAGTGGTTAAATCACTGGTCCCGGAGGGAAGTAATAATTTTCTCAAACTCCACTTTATACTCTTCAAAATATTTCCCGGTTGCAGGTCCGTTAAATCCAGTATGAATTTCTCTTACGCTTCCATCCTTATTGATGTAAATTGTGGTTGGATATGCAAAAATACGACTTA
>CAYHCU010000293.1:0-4039 GCA_964355035.1 uncultured Flavobacteriales bacterium
TACTGTTAAAATTTGTATTAGAAATTTCCTGAGGCTCCAAAATGGATTTCTCCATTTCAATATTTATTACAACAGCGCTGTCTTTTGTTGAAATACATTTAATTTCTGTTTGATAACCTTCTTTCGAAAATTGAATGTGTACTGTACCGATACCAACATTTGTGAGAATGTATGTTCCACCTTCTTTTGAGATATCTGATTTGTTTAATTCAGGAATATAAACAGAAACGCCTTCCAACAGTAATGAAACATCACTTTTATCCTGTGCAATTCCACTAACAGTATGTTGAGCATTTGAAAACAGTGTGATGATAATAAATGGAAGGATTAGCAGTATTTTTTTCATGTTTTGGTGCATTCTTTCCAGCAATATATTGGTACTGAAAAGGACGCCAAAAGAAAGCAAAAAAAGTGGAATAATTATGGGATTTCAATGAAAAATGCAAACGTATTGGATAAGAATTGAATGCAAGGGTTAGAATCTTTTCCCAATCTCCGAACCAGCAATAAATCCTGTCGTCCATGCCGCCTGAAAGTTAAATCCACCGGTAATTGCATCAATGTCCAGCACTTCTCCGGCAAAGAATAAATTAGGAACAAGTTTGCTTTCCATGGTTTTAAAATCAATTTCGTTAAGAGCAATGCCGCCACAGGTCACGAACTCTTCCTTAAACGTTGTTTTCCCTTTTACTTCGTATTGATCATTGACAATAGTATTGACAATTCGATTCAGCGAATCCTTTGATATATTCCCGATAATCTGCTCCCCATCAATCTTAAGTTTGAATAGAATATATTCCCACAATCTTTTAGGCAACACTAATTCGTTCAATCTGAAAAGTGTTCGTTTTGGATAATGCGATTTTACCTGAAGAATTAATTGACGCACTTCTTCTTCCTTTTTGTTTAACCAATTTACTGATGTAACGAATTCATATTTCATTTCTGCAAGAGATCGCGCAGCAAATGAACTTAGTTTCAAAACAGCAGGTCCGCTAATTCCCCAATGTGTAATTAAAAGTGGTCCGCTGTATTCATATTTTGTTCCAACAATTTTTACCTGAGCATTGGGCACACTTACTCCCATTAAAGCTGAAATAGTCTTGTCTTTAAAATTGAAAGTGAAAAGTGAAGGTACAGGCTCAACAATAGTATGATTGGTCGAGGCCAACCATCGAAATCCTTCTTTATTTGGATGTCCGCCGGTAGCGACTAAAACTGCATCAAAAACAGATGTTGAATCGTTATCAAATACCAATTCAATTTTTTTGTCTATAGAATTTATCTTTTCTATAGTGCTGCCTAATGAAAATTCAACTCCAAACTTTTCTGCTTCATCCATCAAACAATCAATGATTGTTTGTGAATTATTTGTAACCGGAAACATTCTTCCATCGGCTTCGGCCTTCAAATCAACACCTCTTTCTTTAAACCATTTTACGGTATCAACACAAGAAAATTGCATAAACGGCGAACGCATCTCTTTTGCGCCACGAGGATAACTCTTAATCAAACTTGAAACTTCAACACATGAATTGGTGACATTGCATCTTCCACCACCGCTGACTTTTACTTTAGCCAACATTTTATTGCTTTTTTCAAATACTACTACATTGGCATCAGGCAACAGACTTTTTATGCGGATCGCTCCGAAAAATCCGGCTGCTCCGGCACCGATTACTGCTATTTTTTTTGCTGTAAATATTTCACCCCTACGGGGTTTTCTTGTCGCTATTGTCATTTTTTTGCTAGAAACATTTCACCCCTTTGGGTTTTCTTATCGTTAATATTTCTTTGTTTAAAGGCAGGGCGAATATAGGTTTAATATGCTTGTTTTTAAGTGAGAAATACACTATTTTTCAAATAAGCGTCTATCTTTGCAATCGATTAAACAAAGAATCCACACGTGAATATTTCCGGAACAGATACGCTGCAATTATTTGAATTCGACAAGATCAGGGAGCTTATCCTTGAGTATTGTCGTTGCCGCTCGTCTCGTGCCAAGGCTGAGGCCCTGGAGCCTGAAAAAGACCGCGATTTGCTCACTATTATGCTGAAGCAAACCGATGAGTATAAACAGACTTTATCAATTCGCGGATATTTTCCTGATACTTCCTTTGAAGATTTTGAATCGGAAGCGAATTTACTTCTTATTGCAAATTCTATCCTGGCGGAGATTCAATTCAGCAACATTCGTTCAGCTTCTGAAACAGTAAATCGCATACTTGAATTCTTCAATGAAAGGTCCGATTCATTTTTGACGCTTAAAAAATTAGCGGATCATCTTTATCCGACTAATGCTATCATCGATTTGATCAATGTGATCATTGATGCTCATGGTCTGCTCAAAAATAATGCTTCACCGGAATTACAACAAATTCGTTCAGCTCTTATCTCCAAACGGAGAGAAGCAGATAAACGTTTTCGTGCTTTTATCTCTGAAATGAAGAAAAAAGGTTGGCTACGTGATAATGAAGAGAACTTTTATAACAACCGAAGAGTGCTTGCTGTGCCTTCAGAATATCGAAGAGATGTCAAAGGTCTAGTTCATGGAAAAAGCGACACCGGAAAAACAACATTCATCGAACCGGATGCTTTGGTGGAACTCAACAATGAAATTTCAGAATTGGAGCAGGATGAAAAAAATGAGATCAGAAGATTGCTCAGAGAGTTAACTGATAACCTGCGACCTCATGCTTTCATGATTAAAAATTATCACAACTTTTTGAGTGAATTGGATTTTGTCCGGGCAAAAGCACTTTTTGCAATCGACATCAATGGAAATTTGCCGCAATTAAACAAAAACAGTATTGTAGAATTGTATAATGCTGTTCATCCTCTTCTCTATTTGCAGAATAAAGCTCAACACAAAGAAGTAATTCCGCTCACCTTAAAACTGGAACAAGAAAAAAGAATTCTAATTATAAGTGGTCCAAATGCAGGTGGAAAATCGATTACATTAAAAACTCTGGGGCTGCTTCAACTGATGTTACAAAGTGGCTTGCTTGTCTCTGCTGAAGAAAAATCACAAATGTGTTTCTTCAATCATTTCCTTGCCGACATTGGAGATAGTCAATCTATAGAATATGCTTTAAGTACTTACAGTTCGCGTTTAATCCGCATGAATCAATTTCTGAGAATGGCAAATAATCGTTCGTTGATATTGATTGATGAGTTTGGAACCGGAACTGACCCTGAATTAGGTGGCGCTATTGCTGAAACAGTTTTAGAAGAACTTAACAAACGAAAAGCTTTTGGAATTTTCACAACACATTATACAAATATAAAATTACTCGCTGATCAACTGGAAGGTGTCTTCAACGGCTCCATGCTATTTGACCCTGAAACTCTGATGCCAAAATATCGATTGATTGTTGGCCAGCCCGGAAGCTCATACACATTTGAAGTGGCGGAGAAAATTGGTTTACCTAAACATGTCATTGATCGTGCAAGAAAAAAAGTGCAGAAGGACAAATTGAATCTTAACAATATGCTTTCTGAACTTCATAAACAGAAAAATCAGTTAGAAGAAGAAATAAAAGAACTCAAAAGTAGTCGAGAGCGTTCCGAAGCTGCTACCGGAAAATATACGCAGCTTTCAACAAAGCTTCAAGAGAAATTAGAGCGCGATAATGAGAAGAGAGAAGAAACCCGAAAATTGGTAGAACTTGGACGAAAATCTCAGGCACTTTCTCTCGAATGGGAAAAGACTAAAGACAAAAAGGAAATTATCAAAAAATTTGTTGGCTCCATGACTGCCATCAAAAAGAAAAGGGAAGCAGAAAATACTCCGGAAAAACTAACCAAGCGCAAGAAAGAATTAATTGAACGCCTTACTGCAGAAATTAAAGTTGGATCAAAAGTAAGAATGCTTCATGGCAAACAAATTGGCACCGTTGAAAAAATTAAAAAGAATATTGTCTATGTAAATTTTGGTAGTATGATGGCTGAAGTGGCTATTCAGAATTTGGAAGTGGCGGATAGTGGATAATGGATAATGGATAATGGATAGTGGATAGTGGATAGTGGATAGTGGATA
>CAYHCU010000294.1:0-4024 GCA_964355035.1 uncultured Flavobacteriales bacterium
CACTACAGCAAAACAAGTTTATACAGAAACAAAGATTGCTAATAATCCTGTTTCAGTTGTTTCATTGGCAGAAAGAAAATTGCGGGAGTATAAATTGGATCGTAACGCTAGAATTTTAGTGATAGGTTCCGGCGAAACAAATACCAATCTGTCAAAATATTTGGTGAAGCAAGGCTTTACGAATTTCACCATCTTTAATCGTACATTAAATAATGCTGAAAAGCTGGCAACAATTATTCAATCTTTAACAGTAAAAGCAACAGCTTTTTCTTTGGATCAGTTGAGTGCTTACGAAGGCGGTTTCGATGTACTTGTGACTTGCACAGCCTCACCTGAAAAGATCATTACTCCGGCTCTTTATGCCAAATTTATCGGAGCAGATGTAAATCAAAAGGTGATAATAGATCTTTCAGTACCTTCAAATATAGATGCAGAAGTGCTGGCGGCAAATAAAGGAAATCTGATTGATATAAATGAGTTAAAGGAAATAGCTTCATCAAACTTAGAAGAACGTCAAAGTGAATATGCAGCAGCAGAAGAGTTAGTTGAGCAGAACATTAAAAATTTCCATCAGTTATATCGTACCCGCAATTTGGAATTAAAAATGCGAGACGTTCCTGATAAAATTCGTGAAATAAAAGATAAGGCAATGAATGAAGTCTTTGCTACAGAAATCAACAGCCTGGATGCCCATTCAAAAGAGGTTTTAATGAAGGTTTTAGACTATATGGAAAAGAAGTGTATTTCTGTTCCAATGGTATTGGCAAAAGAGATTATTCTGGAAACGACAAATTAAATCAGGTAGGGTGCTTTCAGAACTTGATATTGTTTTACCTGATTAAAACATTTTTATAGCTTTACACTGCGAATATCAAAAGTATTTTATGCGATCTCCAATAATTATCGGTACCCGAGGAAGTGATTTAGCACTATGGCAAGCCCATCATGTTAAATCGTTGCTGGAAAAATCCGGTTTAAAGTGTGAGATAAAGATTATTAAAACGCAAGGAGACGAAATTCAGCATTTGAGTCTTGATAAATTGGAGGGGAAAGGTTTTTTTACCAAAGAAATAGAAGAAGCACTTTTGTCCGGAGATACTGATGTTGCTGTGCATTCGCATAAAGATCTTCCAACAGAATCCCCCGAAGGTTTAATGATTGCAGCAGTTTCTCAGCGAGAAGATCCGGCTGAATTGTTGTTGATCCGTAAAGAAGCCGTTGATGCTAGGAAAAAATTCTCACTCAAACAAAATCCAATCGTTGGAACATCGTCCGCTCGGCGCAAAGCGCAATTACTTGCTTTTCGTGCCGATGTTCAACTAAAAGATTTGCGCGGAAATGTTCCTACGAGAATTAATAAATTACGCGATGGTCAGTATGATGCTATTCTTTTGGCCGCAGCAGGTGTAGAACGGTTAGAAATTGATTTAAGTGAATTTCATGTCGAACGGTTGGATGTAAAAGAATTTATTCCTGCACCTGCACAGGGAGTTTTAGCGATACAGATCCGTTCATCAGAAAAAGAATTGTTTGATAAACTACAAGTGCTAAATGATGAAGCAGTAAATAAAACAATTGCAATCGAAAGAAGGATTCTGAATTTGTTTCAGGGTGGATGTCAGATGCCTGTTGGGGCTTATGCGGAATATAACGATGAAACAGAGATGTATTCTGTTCGTGTCAGCAAAGCACTTGCATGGGATACAATGCCGGTTTCTGTTTATTCCGAATCGAGAGAAGCGGAAGTTCTGGCAGCAAGAGTGGTAGAAAAAATTGCGGCAATTAAACCCGGAAGAGTTTTCATAACCCGCGATGAACGGAAGGATGATTATCTGAAATCAGTTTTAAACGGAAATGGATTTAAGTTTAGCGGGAGAGCAATGATTCAAACAAATCAGATATCATTTTCATCGATGCCGGATTGTGAATGGGTGTTTTTCTCTAGCAAACAAGCTGTTAAATTTTTCTTTGAGCAAAATCCTTCAATGACAAATCAAAAGATTGGCGCTGTTGGTAAGATTACATCAGATGCAATTCGTCGTTATGGAAAGCGTGCAGATTTCATTGGTTCATCGACCGACACAAAAATGACAGGAAAGCAATTCGCTTCAAAAGTTGGTGACGGGAAAGTTTTGTTTCCGCAGGCTAAAGGAAGTATGCGATCTATTCAGCAACAATTTGTGAGAAGAGAACAAGTAATTGATCTTCCTGTTTATGAAACAATAAAAAAGAATGAAGGCGAAATGCCTCAAGCAGATATTTTGGTTTTTACTTCGCCATCAAATGTTGAAGCGTGGTTTGAAAAATTTAAGATCAGCAAAGAGCAAAAAGTAGTCGCTATGGGCGATGCAACAGCAAATGCCTTACGACAACACAATATAATTGGTTGTGGCCAACCTGACACCTTCGATGATGCAGGACTAGCCAGAGCAGTATTTTCAATATCGTCAACTAACTAATAAATAAATTGTCATGATAATCCGTCCACGCCGTTTAAGAAAAAATGCCATCGTCAGAGAGATGATTGCAGAAACCCGTCTTTCAAAAGACATGTTTATCTATCCTTATTTTGTGATCAAAGGAAAAAATATTGTGCAACCTATTGATGCAATGCCAGGCATTAGCAGATTTACAGTTGACACGCTTTTGATCGATGTTGAAAAAGGTTTGAAATCAGGGATCAATAAAATCTTACTTTTTGGAGTAGGGGAAGACAAATCTGAAGATGCACATTCTGCTCACGATTCGCACACTGTAATTGCAGAAGCACTACGAGCATTGAAAGCAAAGTTTGGAGATACGCTTTATGTCATTACAGATATCTGTTTGTGTGCCTATACAACACATGGACATTGCGGATTGCTGAAAGACGATTATGTCGACAACGATAGTTCGCTGGATGTTTTAGCCCGCATGGCCTTAACGCATGTACAGGCAGGTGCCGATATGGTCGCACCAAGTGATATGATGGATGGTCGCGTTGCTGCTATTCGCTCACTTTTGGATGCGAATGGTTTTGAGAGTACACCGATTATGTCGTATTCAACAAAGTTTGCCTCAGCATATTACGGTCCGTTCCGTGAAGCAGCAGGTTCTGCTCCCGGAAAAGGCGATCGGAAATCGTATCAGATGGATTCACGGAATCTGCGCGAATCAGTGAGAGAAGCCATTCTAGACGAGCAAGAAGGAGCAGACATGGTGATGGTAAAGCCGGCATTGGCTTATTTGGACGTAATCCGGGCTGTTCGCGAAGCGACTTCTGTTCCTGTAGCGTGTTATAATGTCTCTGCTGAATACACCATGGTGAAAATCTCTGCCAAAGCCGGTTTGATCGACGAACCTCGAATTGTTATGGAAAACATGTATGCCTTTGCCCGTGCCGGAGCAGATGTGATTATTACCTACCATGCACGGGATATTGTTGAGAATAAATGGCTTTAGTGTGGAATTGAGGAGATCTCTATATGTAAAGCAGGTCAAAGGTTAGAGGTCAAAGGTCAATTGACCACTAACCACTTACCTCTGACCACTAACCTCTGACCTCTGACCTCTGACCTCTGACCTATTTCCTCCGATTAGACTAAACCTATGACCTCCGTCATTATTGAATTATAAAAAAAACGATTGTTTCACCTTCTGTATCTTTTGAAAAAGCTATCTTTGCAGGGAAATAATTAAAAATCCCCATACAAATTATGGAACATCAAAATGAGGTGTTGGACAATGTAATCATCAAATTTGCAGGTGATTCAGGTGATGGTATGCAGCTTACCGGAACACAATTTACCAACACAGCTGCGTTGTTTGGAAATGACTTAAGTACGTTTCCTGATTTCCCTGCAGAGATTCGTGCCCCGCAAGGTACATTAGCCGGCGTTTCGGGATATCAATTGCATTTCGGTAGTGTTGAAATTTATACACCCGGAGATTTTTGCGATGAATTGGTTGTAATGAATGCAGCTGCACTAAAAGCGAATATTAAATTTTTACGTAATAGCGGAACACTCATCATCAACACAGATGG
>CAYHCU010000295.1:0-4011 GCA_964355035.1 uncultured Flavobacteriales bacterium
TATCGAGTACGTTTGTAAAATATTCCAGACTTAACGGTGACTTTTCAAATTCAATAAGCCATTCATGAGCACCATTTTGTTTTTCAGAAAAATAAACAGGAGCAACAGTGTAATCCTTCACAATTGAATTTGTTTTTTCACAAGCAATTCGAATAGCCTGATCTGTATTTTCAATCATGACTTCCTCACCAAAAGCATTCACAAATAATTTTGTCCTTCCCGTAATTTTTATTCGGAATGGATTCTTGGTAGTAAACTTAATGGTATCGCCGATCACATAACGCCATAAACCGGCATTTGTTGAAATAATCAGAGCGTAATTTTTATTCAATTCAACTTCGTTGAGTGTAATTGTTTTTGGATTGTCCTTTCCATACTCATCCATAGGCATGAATTCATAGAACACACCATAATCAAGCATGAGCAATAAATCGTCAGTTTTTAATCTGTCCTGAATTCCAAAGAACCCTTCAGAAGCATTATAAGTTTCTAAATAATTAAACTTATCTGACGGCATTAATTGCCTGAACTGATCTCTATACGGAGTAAAACTCACTGCACCGTGAATAAACAATTCCAAATTGGGCCAGACTTCGAGCAGATTCTTTTTACCGGTAACTTCGAGGATACGTTTAGCAAGAACAAGGGTCCACGTTGGAACGCCACTGATGCTGGTAACATTTTCTGCCACTGTAGCACTGACCATTTTTTCAATCTTATCTTCCCACTTATCCATAAGTGCAATGGAAAGTTCAGGAGTTCTGATCAGCTGTGCCCAGAACGGCAAATTCTGCATTAGAATTGCTGAGATGTCTCCGTAAAATGATTCGGTATTGTCAATATTCAGATGGTGACTACCACCCAGAGTTAACCCTTTTCCGGAGAAGACCTGTGTATTGGGACTGTTATTACAATAAATTGAAATGAGATCCTTTCCTCCTTTAAAATGACATTCTTCCAGAGCTTCAGTACTAACAGGAATAAACTTACTTTTCCCGGCCGTTGTACCTGACGATTTTGCAAACCACTTAATATCAGAAGGCCATAAAATATTTTGCTCTCCTGCCATTAACCGATCAATCGATGGCTTCATGGACTCATAATTCTGAACAGGAATACGGTTTTTAAAATCCTCAAAAGAGTTGATACTTTTAAAATCGTAACGTAATCCCCACTCTGTATTTTTTGCTGATTCAATCAATCTGTAAAACCAATCCTGCTGGACTTCCATAGGGTATTTCATGAAAAGCTCAATCTGATGAATTCGCTTTTTCATGATCCAACTAACAATAGAATTGATAATGGCCATATTCAGTTTTTATCAGGCACTCACTGCATCCATATCTTTGCTGATCTTTTTCACAAGACCTTGCAACACTTTTCCCGGACCAACTTCAATAAACTTCGAAGCACCATCTGTCACCATATTCTGAATGGTTTGAGTCCACCGAACGGGCGCAGTAAGTTGGGCAATTAAATTTTCTTTGATTTTAGCTGCATCCGTTTCAGGCGTTGCAAGTACGTTCTGGTAAATTGGGCAAATTGGAGATTTAATATGTGTTGCTGCAATTGCCGCTGCTAATTCTGCACGTGCAGGTTCCATCAGCGGCGAATGAAATGCTCCGCCAACAGGGAGCACTAAAGCTCGTTTGGCACCGGCAGCTTTCATTTTTTCGCAAGCGATGTTGATTCCATTTATACTTCCACTAATTACCAATTGTCCGGGACAATTATAATTTGCAGCAACAACTATTTCACCGCTTGCGGAAATTTCTGCGCAAATGTCTTCAACAATTTTATCGTCAAGATTTAAAATCGCAGCCATGGTTGATTGTTGCATTTCACAGGCTCGTTGCATGGCAAAAGCACGTGCTTTCACTAAACGAAGACCATCTTCAAACGACAACGCTTTTGCAGAAACAAGTGCTGAGAATTCACCTAAAGAATGTCCTGCGACCATGTCCGGTTGAAAAGAACTTCCAATGGTATGAGCTAAAACAACAGAATGTAAAAAAATAGCAGGCTGAGTAACTCTGGTCTGCTTTAGATCTTCTTCACTCCCTGTAAACATCAATTCCGAAATATTAAACCCTAAAATATCATTAGCAGCATCAAACATTTTCTTTGCTTCTGCATTACTTTCATAAAGGTCTTTTCCCATCCCCGGAAACTGAGATCCTTGTCCGGGAAATAAATACGCTGTTTTCATAGCTGCAATTTTTTTAATCGGTAGCTAAGGTGGGGAAAAAAATTGGAAAGGGCAAGAAGGGAGGATAATGGATAATTGATAATGGTCAATGAATAATGGATAATTGGCAAAGGCAACAGTTTACGGAATAAATAAAACTACCCTTGTCGTGTTTAACAAATGCTAAACGTCTATGAACTCCATTGCTTTCTTTTTACTTTTTTGCTTGCCCGTTACCTACTTACCACTTACTACTCACCATTCACCAGATGATATAGCTTATTTGAGGACAAAAAAAAAGTGGCCAACATATGACCACTTTTTTTTGTTTACTAGCTTCTTCTGGAACCAAACAATCTCATCAAAGCAAGGAATAGATTGATGAAATCGAGATACAATGTCAATGCACCCATGATAGACATTTTTGCAGTTGCTTCTGAACCTGCTTCGGCTGTTGCACCAATACCTTTCAGTTTTTGAACATCATAAGCAGTCAGACCGGTGAAAACAATCACTGAAATAAAACTGATGATATAAGACATTGAGTCACTTCTTAGAAACATATTTACTACAGCTGCGATAATGATGCCGACAAGAGCCATCATTAATAGCGAACCCATTTTTGTCAAATCTGTATTCGTCGTATAACCAACCAAGGCCATAAAGCCGAACATCACTGCTGAAACTGAGAAAATAATGTACACGCTTGCTGAAGTGTAAGCAAGAAAGACAAAACTCAAACTCATTCCCATGATCACAGAATAAACAAGGAAGAGGCCGGTGAGTGCCATTGCAGACAAGCGTTGAAATCCGAAGCTCATCAAAAGCACAAAACCAATTGGAGCAAACATGACAAAATAACCCATTCCTGACAACTTACCGGTTTCGGTATTGATCAGGTAGCTAAGGTATGACATGTCATTTCCAAAAACATAAGCGGTCACCGCAGAGATTGCTAAAGCTATTCCCATCCATGAAAAAACACTTGCTATAAATGTTTTTGCGATTGGTTGAGTGTCTGAAGAAGCTTGTTGGATAGAGTTAAAACTCCAATTTTTGTTTTCCATAGTTATTACTTTGAATTTATCGTTTTCAATTATTAAGCACAAATATAGTATTTGCAATTGTGGCAGCAATTGTCAAAATTCGTTCCTAATGTCAGAATCATGAAAGTTTGGCAGAGATTAATCTGAAAAACTCTGCTCTGGTCTTTTCGTGCTGAAATTCACCTGTAAAGGCAGAAGTTGTCGCAACTGAATTTTGTTTTTGAATACCTCGCATAAGCATACATAAATGCTTGGCTTCAATTACTACAGCCACGCCTAGAGGGTTCAACGTCTTTTGAATACAATCCATTATTTCCGTTGTAAGTCGTTCCTGAACTTGCAAACGACGCGCAAAAGCATCTACAACTCTGGGGATTTTACTCAAGCCAACGATTTTGCCATCCGGTATGTATGCAATGTGAGCTTTACCGAAAAAAGGCAAGAGATGATGTTCACACATAGAATAAATCTCAATGTCTTTTATCAAAACCATTTGCCTGTATTCATCTGAAAAAAGCGCCGATTTTAATATGGCTTCAGGATCTTGATCATAGCCATTTGTTAAAAACTGAATAGCTTTTGCTGCCCGCTCAGGAGTTTTTAGCAACCCTTCACGATTAGCATCCTGGCCTATCAGATTAATTATCCCTTTATAATGAACTGAAATAGAATCAACCAAGCGATGATTGTATTGATCGATTTTAACATAGCCAATCGATTCTTCGTTTTCCGAATAATTGTCGTCGAAATTTTCTTGCATAAAATAAGTTAGTTTTT
>CAYHCU010000296.1:0-3956 GCA_964355035.1 uncultured Flavobacteriales bacterium
TATAAATTCAATTTATTGGTTGATTTTGACAAATTATTAAATAATAACGCTCGTTATTTAAATAATAGAATCAAGGTAAAAAACCATTGGCATTTCAATATCAATTATTATAAAATTAATGTGGAAAATGAGTTTTCTTTGAATTATAAGTTTTTTGTTTAAATATGAATAAGAGTCATGACTAAAACGATAGCATATTTGAGAGTGTCTACTATAGACCAAAACCTCGAAAAAAATAAAGCAGCCATTTTACATTTGGCCAATGAAAAGAATTTGGGTAAAGTTTTTTTTGTAGAAGAGGCTGTTTCTGGCAAGATCAGTTGGCGCAAACGTAAAATAGCAAGTATTTTGGATGAGATGGAGAGTGGTGATAAAATCATAGTCAGTGAATTATCTCGATTAGGCCGCAGTATGCTCGAATGCATGGAAATTTTATCTATTGCCACTCAGAAAGGTCTTTATATTTATGCGGTCAAGGGCAACTGGCAATTAGATGGTAGCATTCAAAGTAAAATAGTTGCTATGGCATTTTCTATGGCGTCAGAAATTGAGCGAGATTTAATTTCCAAACGCACCACTGAGGCGTTACAGGCGTGTAAAAAGGCTGGTATGCGCTTAGGAAGGCCACGAGGACCTGGAAAAAGTAAGTTAGATGTATATCGTCCTGAGATTGAAGCTTTACTGACCAATGGTGCAACGCAGAAGTTCGTAGCTATTCGCTATGGTAGTACGGAAGCTAACCTACATCATTGGCTTAAAAAACGAGGGATTACAAAAGTACAGTCTGTTCCCTTAAAGAACAAGGTCTAACATGGTAAGAAAACTACTTCCAGTGGAAACAATAGTAGGCTTGTACCATCAACTTGCAAATTTGTCTGCAAAACATTCTGAACGTATTCGTCTCATTAAGGAAACTGCTGATGCTTTTAATGTATCACTTTCCACTGTAAGACGTGCACTGAAACACTACCGACAGCCACGCTCTGTTCGACGTGCTGATTACAATACACCTCGCAAGATTGGCAAAGAAGTAATGTTAAACTATTGTGAATTGATTGCTGCACTTAAGATTCGCTCTACAAACCGCAAGGGCAAACAGCTCTCCACACCAAGGGCTATTGGAATATTGGAGGATCATGGAGTTGACACGGAAGGCAAGAGAATTATGGCCCCTAAAGGCTTGCTCACAAAACCTACTGTTAATCGTTATTTAAAGCGCCTTGGGCTTACCTCAAAGAATTTTCTTTGTGAACCAGTAGTGGTACGGTTTCAGGCTACGTACAGTAACGAATGTTGGCAACTTGATTTTACACCATCTGACTTAAAGCGTTTATCACAAGATAATGATACAGGGGAAAGCCAATCATTAATACTAGCAAGTGTAGTGGATGATAGAAGTGGTATGATGTATCAGGAATATCACTTAAGCAAAGGTGAAAATGTATCAATGGCTTTAAGATTTTTATTCAATGCCATGTCATCAAAACCACAAAAACATCTCCCTTTTCAGGGTATTCCACTGATGCTCTATATTGACAATGGCCCTGTAGCAAAAAGCTTAGTTTTTCAACGTGTTTGTAATCAATTGGGTATTGAAGTTAGTCCTCATATGCCAGCAGGTAGTGATGGAAGGCGAACGACGGCTCGTTCAAAAGGCAAGGTGGAACGTGCATTTAATACTGTCCAAAATCAATTAGAAACACTTTATCATTTTCACAAGCCATCTTCTTTGAAAGAAGCCAATTCTTGGCTCTGGAATTATCTTGCACATTATAATAGTCTGCCACACCGTTATGAAAAACATTCACGTCTCGAAGATTGGCAACAATATCTACCATCGGAAGGTTATAGGCAGATGTGCAATTGGGAGCGATTTTGTCAAATGGCACGGGAACCTGACGAGCGCCAAGTGGCTTCCGATGCCTGTATTAGTTTAGAAGGGATACGTTATCAACTCACTGGAGAAATGGCAGGGGAAAAAGTGATAGTATTATTTGGTTTATTTGATAATGAATTATACGTAGAATTTCAAGGACAAAAGCACGGTCCATTTTATCCAGCAGCAGGTCCAATTCCCTTACATACCTATCGTTCCTTTAAAAAAACAAAAATAGAAAAACACATAGATAAGATAGAATTATTAGCAAAACATCTTTCCTTGCCCCGTTCTGTCCTTACTAGTCAATTAGGAAGTGACTTAAAATTGATACAACAGGCAAAACTAGTGTTTGAAGAAGATAAGCCTCAGCCTTTTGTACCGTTTGAAGATAACAATGTAGATATAGCATACTTTAAAACCAAGGTAGAAGCAAAATTAGCGATTGCGAGATTTTTAGGGAAACCTTTGGCAGTTCTTTCTGAAGCACAACTCTTAGTACTTGATAATTTAATTACTGAAAGCTTGCACAAATCGACTTTGCTGGCCAAGGTTCAAGATTTTTTTAAATTGAAGTTAGTAGCCAACCACATATAAGGAAAAGGAATTAGAATGAATAATGAAGTTATGCAGTTTTTTGGGTTAAACAAATCCTTTCATCTTGCTCCATTTTTAGAAACAGAGAGTGTTAAACAACAGATAGATAATATCAAAGCTGCAACTCTTGCAGGTGGAATTATTGCTCTTACTGGAATGGTTGGCGCTGGCAAGACAACCATTCTATGGAAAATTCAGCAGCAGTTAGTTGATGAAAAACAAGTGGTAGTATGCCGTTCATTATCTACCGATAAAAAGCGCGTAAATATTAGCACTCTCTATACTGCACTTTTCTTTGATTTAGCTAAAGATAAGAATTTTAAAATACCTAGTCAGCCTGAACAACGTGAGCGTAAACTGCTGGAACTTATAAAAAAGCAGAATAAACCAATTGCTCTTTTTATTGATGAAGCTCATGATTTATCTGGTCAAACACTAATTTTACTCAAGAGAATAATTGAACTTATTTACAGCAATGGTGGTAATCTTACAGTTATTCTTGCAGGACATCCTAAACTTGGCAATGAGTTGAGGCGTCCTATCATGGAAGAGATTGGCGCTCGAGCTCAACTTTTTCAGCTTAATCATTGGGCAGAAAATAAAGTTCATTATAGTTCCTGGCTACTAAAACAATGTTGTTGCAAAGATATAAAACCTGTTGACATTATTGAACAAGAAGCCATGGAATTACTGGTAAATAGTTTAGTCACTCCCTTACAAATCAATCATTACTTAGCGCAAGCGATGGAACAAGCCTACCTGATATCAATGAAACCTATCACCACCGAGATTATCCAATCTGTTCTTGTACCTGACTTAGATGGTATAGAAGCTAAACTTGCACGATATGGCTATAATCTGCAAGCTTTATGTGAAATGCTTAATGCAAGACCTAGTGAAGTTAGAGCCTATTTGTTAGGGCAACTCAATTCCAATAAATTACAAGAATTTAATAAAGAAATTTATAAGTTGGGAGTAATTTAGTTAAAATGACAGAAATTATAAAGTTACAGAATCAGTGTAGTAAGCCAATAAACAATGCAGATTCAATTAATTTGAAACAGTGTGTATTCGAAAACAAACCACTACAAATAGACATTAAAAAGTATAGATTTTTTAATACACTTATTAAATTATCTTTTATTGAAAGGATATGGTTATATGGATCACGAGCAAGAGGAGATAATAGTGAAAGATCTGATATTGATCTAGCGATTATGTGTCCAAAAGCAAATGATAGTGATTGGTTACAAGTCCAAAATATATTAGAAAACGCCGATACTTTACTGAAAATAGATTGTATTAGATTTGATCTATTAAGCGAAAGTAATACATTGAGACAAGCAATTATTGAACAAGGAGAATGTTTATTTATGAAACAAGAAGAAAAACAATATTCCCACAAGATTAGTGATAGCTTTCTGAAGTTAGAAAAAGCATTAGCAAAATTAATAATAGCACTTAACAAGCCTATGGAAGATGA
>CAYHCU010000297.1:0-3956 GCA_964355035.1 uncultured Flavobacteriales bacterium
TGTTTCCAAGGCTCTTTTTAGCAAGTTGAGTAGTTTAGAAGGGGATTTCGTCCGAGCTTTCCGGCATGTGATAATCGGTGTTGTCCGGGAAAATTGAAGCTTCTGTTTTTGGCGTTGCCGTTCTTTTTGGTTTGCGGGTGCTTTTCTTGGGAGCATCTTCAACCAGGCTTGCCTGAGGTTCCGGTGTTTCAACCAACTTATTTACATATGCGGTGTATCCGTGGCCGAAACTGTCTGTATTTTTCAATTTCGCCACCTCGAAAGTGATGTAATCTTCACCGTTGAATACATGAGAGAGCTTTGCAATTTCTGACAGTTTGAAACTGAATTTTACGATTGATAAATTCGCGACCTGGGTGCCTTTTCCGATGTAATTTTTTTCAAATGTTTTCATGATAGAGTGTTTTAGGGTTAAATTTTATGCAAGTGAAAATAAGCTCATGGAGGGGCACTCAAGGAGGAATTGGAATACCGTAAGACACTGAGGATATGCCGAGAAAATCCTTGAATGAGTGGAACTGAATCCCGGAATGAGATATTAGCTTAGCAGATAATTAATACCTGAACTCGATCATGAATCCATGTAGAAAACGCATTGGGAATGGACTGGTTCTGAATTAATCGGGAAAGTTGGTGGAAAACTGGAGAGCAAAGGACCTCAGGCAACTAGTGGGGATCATCCTTTTTGTGTGGGGAAATATTCAGCAGGTTTTGGCTTGATTAGCATGTGAATGGGCTGAAACGCTGGAATCTCAAGACTGGGAGAAATATCCAATGATATCTTGCAACCTGAATGGAAATTGCTTCTTTTTGTTCAGTAGCCTTCTTCCACATATTTCCAGTAATGGTCAAGTAGATATTTTCATTTGTAGTTAGGCAACGTAAATTATTCCTCTTTTAAAATATCGTCAAAGAAACCTTTTACGTCAGTCGTTTTTTCTCTAACGGTGTCGTACAATCCAACTATTGCATTATCTTCCGGGAAAACCCAAAGAGAGTTGTTTGAGGCATCAATGATTTCTAATCTATAATTATCTGCCCAATTGTACTCCAAATAATCAAAATAATCTTTGTATCTAAAATGATACAATCTCAATCGTCTGTCATGATAATCAGCAACATAAACATTATCTATGATTTCCTCTTCTCCTCCTAGGGTTATTCGTTCCTTGAAACCAAATTTCCAAATGACTTTATTATCAATTGTGTCTTTTGAAATCTTTAATATTGCCCTTCCTGTTTTATTTTGTGTGTCCATATCAAATTATTGTTTTGTCTTTTATTAAGTTTTGTAATTTATTTACACAAGCAATTAATGAAACATATAATTCCCAGACATTATCTTTCGTTTTAAAAACAATTTTCTTTTTATACCATTTTTGTTTATAGTTTTCAGGTCTTGGACCAAGATTAGCCTTCTGCATTTTCTTTAAATCAATAATAAGTTCTTTGAATTCTATATTTTGGTTGTTTGGTATTTTCGGTACGACACTTTCAAGCTGAACCCTGCATTTTGTCATTTCAACTTTTAGAGCATTTATATTATTGTCGAAATCAACAAATAAAGCATTAAAGTTTCGAGTATAAGATTTTAAATCATTTAAAAGTGGGGAAACCCTGGTATTAAACATTACTCTTTTTTTAATATTCTTCACCTTTTTGTTAATGAAAAAAGCATAGAATAATGTCAAAATAGCTATTATCAATCCAAATATTGATGACCAATCTCCTAAAATATTCAACATAGCAGATTATTTTTTATGATGCCTAACGCCCCGCCGGCAGCCACATGTGCGGGCGATAGCAGGACATATCTTCGATTTTCGCTTCCATGTTAATTAGCCAAAACCAGCCTCCGAACCACGGCTCCCCGCATTGTCGGCTGCCGGCTCGTTAGCGGGTGTGTTTTATTGCAAATAACTTCTACAATTGACTCTTCTTGAAAAATATCGTATCCCAAGATCAAATTCTAACCAATCAATAAAAGTTGGATTATATATAATTATTTTTTAACGCTTAACTTTTTATATCAATTGCGCTTATATTCCAAGTAATGCCATTTTCGCCTTTAAAAATTCCTTATGTATTGACTCTTTCTTTTTTTGCAAACAAATAATAATTTCATCGATTCCCTGCACTGATATAAATATTTTAGTTTCTTCATTTGGGTAGGAATCGAATAAAACATCTAATATCCTATAAAAAGTTGCCCTAGGTGCATTTGATTGACCATCTAATTCATTTATTTCTTTTACCATAATTGATTCTCCATTTATTGGACCTTCGAAATAATCGTTCACTAAATGAATAAGTGGATTAAAATCATATTCTTTATATTCTTTAAGAGATTCAAGTTCTAATAGTACCATAAATCTTGAATCATATTGATATCTGGAATCCCATTTGATTTTATCTTTAAGCATTAAATTCTCTTCTTTTGTTAAAAAACCGTATTTTGATATAATTTCTCTATATATCTTAAATGATTCTAAATAATTGATGTGAGCTTTTTCAAACTTTTCATAAGCAGGATTTAAGTAATTATTGAAAAGATTACCTTTGTTCTTTTCTGCTTCAGTGTGATTTGTAGATTCTTCATTATTAAAATGAGGTTGCAGAAAATCTGTCCACAGATGTTTACCAGTATTATAATAAAATAGCTCTGAAACAAATAATATTGCTGGTATGAGAAAAATTATAGGTTGCCATAAATGTTTATTGCAAAGGATAAATTTTTGTCGGTTGCTACACCTTAATTGTAATTTAGTTCTTCCAATACATCTCATAGATACAAAATGGAAAATGTTGGATTATAGAAATTTTTATAATAAGCAAGTGTCAACATTTCATAATGATAAATATTGACAATGAGGTCCCAATTCTGTTTTTTTATTAAAATAGTGATTGTATCCGATTCCACCTCCAAAATTGTTCATATATTTTATTAAGCTACTATTCGCATAATTTCCTGTAATTTGAATCTTCTGTCAAATTAGGGATAAAATACTAAGGACAAAGAAAAAGCTTAGAAGAGCTTTTTTCATTTTCAATATTGTTTTGTGTGATGCCCCTTTTTATAAAACATACCCGCTAATTCTCGCTAACCGCCATATGGCGGCTATTTTTGACATAGGCGTAATAAAAAATGACACCTAAGCAGTAAATTTACACCATAATTGCGATATCAGATACACTCATGGTGATAATATTTTGAAATTTCTTCTGCCGACAGCTCTCTATTATTCATTTTGAAGATACAAGAATAAAAAAAAAGCCCCGGTTTCCCAGGGCCAAAAATCACATGGAACCTTCATCAGCGAATGAATAATAAGCATCCTGGGCAACAATTATATGGTCCAGAACAGATATTTCAAGTAAAGCGCCGGAATCTTTGAGTTTCTTGGTGATTTTCATATCTGCTTCACTTGGATTAGGTTGCCCCGAAGGATGATTGTGACCAAGAATCAAAGACGAAGCATGGTTCTCCAGGGCAATGAAGAATATCTTTTTAGGATCCACCACGGTGCCTGAGATTCCGCCTTCGGAAACCTTCACCGTTTTCACGATCTTGTTTGCCCGGTTCAAGAGCAGCATCCAGAACTCTTCATAAGGAAGCTCGCCTATCAGGGAGTGAAAAACTGTATATGCATCCCTGCTGCTGGATATTTTAGGCTTGACGACTACTTCGCAGGCATTTCTTCTACGGGAGAGGGCAAACATGGAGGCAATCTGGCAGGCACGTTGTTTTCCGATGCCCTTTACCTTTTGAAGATCAGAGATTCCAAGTTTCCAGAATTCGCAGAGGTTGTTCTGACAGGAAGCCATGATTTTCTGAGCAATGTCAAGGGAGTTTTCCTGGGGAGTGCCGGAGCCAATAAGGATACTGAGCAGTTCTGCATCGGAGAGGCTTGCTGTGCCTTTGAGCAGTAACTTCTCGATTGGGATGTCATCTTCTG
>CAYHCU010000298.1:0-3941 GCA_964355035.1 uncultured Flavobacteriales bacterium
TTCATTCTTCATTCTTCATTCTTCATTCTTCATTCTTCATTCTTCATTCTTCATTCTTCATTTTTCATTTTTCATTTTTCATTCTTCACTTACCTTTCTTCATCCTCCCGGCATCCTGCAAAGCTTTCTGCAACAAAAATTCAATCTGTCCATTCACACTACGAAAATCATCAGCAGCCCATTTCTCGAGCTGCTTGATGATTTCCGGATTGATCCTTAATACAAATGCTTTTTTCTCTGCCATGATAGAATAAAAAATTAATTATGCAGTGTTCCTGTATTGATAACAGGACTCACATTTCTGTCGCCACAAAGGACTACCAATAGATTACTCACCATGGCTGCTTTGCGTTCTTCATCCAATTCAACTATTTTCTTTTCAGACAATTTTGCCAAAGCCATTTCTACCATGCCTACAGCACCTTCTACAATTTGCTTACGCGCTGCAACAATTGCTGTTGCTTGCTGTCGTTGTAACATGGCTCCTGCAATTTCTTGAGCATATGCAAGGTGACTGATTCGCGCTTCCATAACATGTATGCCTGCAAATGAAAGACGTTCGTTCAGTTCGGACACAAGCATTTCATGAACTTTTTCCGTAGCACCCCGGAGCGTTATATCGGCTTCGTTGTCTTCGAGATTATCGTAAGGACAAGAGCCTGCCAAATGACGAACGGCTGCTTCACTTTGAATATTCACATACATGTTATAATCGTTTACTTCAAAAATTGCTTTCGAGGTTTCTTTCACCTGCCAGACAATTAATGCTGCAATCTCAATAGGATTCCCCATTTTATCATTCACTTTCAACATTTGTCCATTCAGATTTCTTAATCGTAATGAAATCATTTTTTTTTGCATGAATGGATTTACCCAGAAGAAACCGTTGTCTTTTATTGTACCTGAATATTTTCCAAAAAACACAAGTACTCTTGCTTCATTTGGATTGATGATGATGAATCCGGGTAAAATAAAAATGAAAATTAATAGGCCGGTAAAAATACCCGGGATGTTTTCTATTGAAATTGAATAAATGGCAAGTGCTGCACTTGTCAGTAATAAACCCAGCATCAGAAATCCTGATGACGCTTTGTAGTTAATTTCTTTCATTGTGTGGTTGATATTAAAATGATATCACAAAGGTATCATCAAAAAAATTGAAAAGTCAAGGGAAATCGAAAATATATTTTCAAATTCCTGATTATCATCAAAAAGGGGATAAATTTGCGCTAATGGAAATCCAAAAGCACAAAAATTCGGAATGGCTAAAGGTAGAAGCAAATCGGTTGGGATTTGATTTCTGTGGTATTTCCAAGGCCGGCTTTCTGGAGGAAGAGGCGCCAAGATTAGAACAATGGTTGCTTCAAAACCGGCATGGTAAAATGGCGTATATGGAAAACCATTTCGACAAACGTCTCGACCCAAGACTGCTTGTTCCCGGTGCTAAAAGCGTGATTTCGCTTTTACTGAATTATTTTCCCTCTGAAAAGCAAAATCCAGATGTTCCCAAAGTCAGTAAGTATGCTTACGGAAAGGATTATCATTTTGTGATCAAAGACAAATTGAAAGAGTTGGTGTCTTCCATTGAGTTGCATATCGGAAAAGTTGAAGGAAGAGTTTTTGTAGACTCAGCACCGGTCTTAGACAGAGCTTGGGCAAAGAAAAGCGGACTGGGATGGATTGGGAAAAACGGAAACTTAATTAATAAATTCAGCGGATCATTTTTTTTCATTGCTGAAATTATCTGTGACCTCGAGCTGATTCCTGATGGAGCAGTTGAAGATTTCTGCGGAACATGCACTCGTTGCATTGATGCTTGTCCTACAGATGCAATAATAAAACCTTATGTAGTGGATGGCAGTAAGTGCATTTCTTATTTTACAATTGAGTTGAAAGAAGAAATTCCAACCACTATGAAAGGCCAATTCAACGACTGGGTTTTTGGTTGTGATATTTGCCAGGATGCCTGTCCATGGAATCGATTTTCAAAACCTTTGAGGGAGAAAAATTTGATAGCCAATCAGGAACTTCTGAATTTGAACAGAGAGCAATGGTATGAAATGACTGAAGGAGTTTTTAAAAATATCTTCAGCAAATCCGCTGTTCAGCGAACAGGATTTGAAGGCTTAAAAAGAAATCTGAAATTTATCAGGAATGAAATTTCCTGAATGTATCTACTATTACATCACTGTAAGTAGCAAAGGTAGCCACACACCACAACTTTAATAAGTTTCGCTCGTCTCTTTTTAAAATGCGAAGAGATTTGATTAACTCTTTACGAAATAGGTTTCTATCGAAACTGACTTTCGTGAGAATCTGCTTGGAGTACTCGAACATAGTATTCGGTTTAGCTTTTGGTCACACTAAATTATTGTATTCCGGACATAAAGTCAAGGGTTTTGAGCAAACTTATGAGTAAAGATTTTAAACAGCTAATTATCAGAACTATTATTTTTTTAACTAAAAAAGGCGATTTTCTGTGACAATCTGTTGAAAAGAGCTTGCCCTATTGACATTTTAGTCTATTCGCTCCAGCGAAAAGAATCTTGGTTTAAGCCTGCTAGATCCAAAGCCCGGTCTACCACAGTAGCAGCCAATGCTTCGAAATCAACTGGTTTGCTGTAAAAAGAGGGAGAGGCCGGACAAACGATTCCTCCGGCTTCAGTAACAGTTTTCATATTGTTCAGGTGAATCAAACTATACGGCGTATCACGAACTACCATTATTAGTTTGCGTCTTTCTTTCAACACTACATCTGCTGCACGAGTGATAAGATCGTTCGAGATACCATTTGCAATCCGAGCTAAAGTTCCCATGCTGCATGGACAAATAATCATGGTATTGTACTTTGCAGAGCCACTGGCAAAAGGAGCAAAGAAGTCGTTTCGATCATGAATGGTAAAAGGAAGAGTTTCATACTCTTTATTTCCTAATTCATACTCCCAAACATCTTTGGCATTTCCTGAAAAAACAACACCAACAGTATCAATCTGATCTTTTAATTTGATCAATTTATCAAAAAGCACTTTTGCATAGATTGCTCCGCTTGCACCGGTAACAGCAATTATGATTTTGTGTTTTTTGATAGTCATGATGTTTTCAAAAATAAATTATCCTAAAAATAATTCGATTAAGCGATTAGTTTTTTTGCAAACTTCTTGTAAATATAAAGTCCGAGCAGGGCACCGATGGCATTTGCAATTGCATCTCTGACATCTCCCGAACGGCCAATAAAGATAGTGCTTTGCAGGACTTCAACGAGTGCTCCATACGAAATACTTAGCAGAACGCCCCATCGTTGAGCGTGCTTATTTAAACTTGTGTAAATTGTTTGGCGGGAAAAGCCGATTATAAAGAGATAACTCTGTACCCCAAAGAGAATCAGATGCACAATTTTGTCAGGCCGTAACCAGTCTAAAAAGGACAACCTGGGAAAATTGTTACCGGGAACTCCACATAGAATTAAAATCAATATTGCCCAGGCAAATGCTGCTTTATTATACCGCCAGAACATTAAATCAAGCGTCTACACCGATCAGCTTTTTGTAATCAGCTGCCGACAATAGTTCATTCACTTCTGCAGGGTTACTTATTTCAACCTTGATCATCCAACCGGAAAGGTATGGATCCTTATTTACTGACTCCGGGTTTTTAACCAAATTGCCATTGAATTCCGTTACTTTTCCGGATATAGGCATAAATAAATCAGATACTGTTTTAACTGCTTCTACTGTTCCAAATACCGCTTCTTTATCCAGTATTTCACCTTCGGTCTCAATTTCAACATAAACAATATCACCTAATTCGCTTTGAGCGAAATCAGTAATTCCAATTGTTGCTGTTTTGCCATCCACTAACACCCATTCGTGATCTTTGGTGTACTTCAAATTGTCAGGAAAATTCATAGTTATTTGTTTTGGCAAACGTATATATTTTTTTTT
>CAYHCU010000299.1:0-3932 GCA_964355035.1 uncultured Flavobacteriales bacterium
TTCATTATTTCTGCACAACGGTCTGTTCCACTTTGATGCTCAGGAGAAGTCATCCATGCCTTTCCTCCAAAACTCACTACATGATTGAAAATCCGTTCATCATCGGTTGCTATCAAAACCGACGTTAACTTCTCTGCTTTGATACATTGTTCATATACACGTTGAATCATGCTCTTTCCATCAATGTCGACCAATGGTTTTCCCGGAAAACGCGTTGAAGCGTAACGGGCAGGAATGATTCCGATAATTTTCATCTTTCTTTTTTTGCTTCGGTGAAAATATTAAAATTCAATACAACTTTTCGATTACTCACAATCTTTTTCTCAGAACGTAAAATTAACCTGGCCAACAAACTGTCGTGGGGGCTGCATGTCTGCCGGCCTTTGCATGTAAATGTAATTAGTCAGGTTCTTCACGATGAAAGACAGCTTAACTTTTTCGGAGATTGCCCAAGAGGAGCGTAAATCGTAGATTGTATCACCTTGCCGATGGTGTTGGCGGTAATGGCCTATCCCCAGACCGGGAGCAAATTCCCAATCCAACAAGCCACTGACGAATATCTTATCGATATTTTCCATTCTGCTTGTATATCTGACACTCAATCCAACTTCGAATTTTTTCCATGCCAGACTAATATCCCCTTTCAGCATATGTTCTGAACGATACTTTAAAAAATCAGTAGAATCACTTCCTTTTATGGTCGATAAACCACCCACTTTTACAATGTATGCGCTATCATAACTTGTCTGCCTTGGGTCCAACAATGTATAACTTACCATTAAATTCAATTTCCATGTTTTGCCAATCTGCCCCCCTAAAAATAATGATGCATCGAGTCCATCGATTTTAGTATTCCCAATATTTAATGATTTAAATCCATTCCCAATCAAAGGCTCTGTAAAGGCGCCCCATTGTGCGAATGTAAATTCCATCATATTCTCATATTTATTTCTGAATATCGCTACATCAATATAACCTGCCCATGATTTAAATTTAAATAATTGCTTCAAGCCTATTTCCATACTTAATCCCTTCTCTGATTCCAGATCAGTATTTGGATAAATAACAATGCTTCCTACATTCGTCTTTACAAATTTCTCTGCAATTGAGGGGAAGCGATAACCTTGACCAATTGAAGCACGAAAATAGCCGCCTCTATATGGATTATAATTTACTCCACCTCTAAAAACAGGTGTCCATTTTTCATGTATGCTATCAATGTTATTTCGTTCAGCTCTTGCTCCAGCCGAAAACGAAAATTTCTTATATTTATAATCACCTTGCACATAAGCAGCTTGTTGAGTTCCGACATGATTTCCATACAGCTCACTGCTCACTTTTGATTCTTGACTTACAAGACCTGCAATTAAATTCAATCTTTCTTTAATTGTTTTCTGAAATTGCAATTCGGAATAATAAAGATTTGATTTCGAATCCTGGTTTGTATTATTTTCGTTTTTTGTTCCAAACCATCTGTTTCGAAATCTAAAAATGCCTAGTTTCTTGCTTGTGTAGGTTATAAATGGGTCAACATTTGTGCGATATGTACGGTAATTACTTAGTGTGTTTTTTGCAGGAATATAAGCTCCGCTGGTATCATTTTGAAAAAGAAAAAATAGCGTGCCTACCGTTGCCATCGTATTCATATTTATTCCTGCACTCAATCCTTCAATATTTTTAAAACGATAGCGGGTATTAAAATTGAAACGGCCTCGGCGCTCTTTTTCTCCTTGACGATAACCTTCATCATCAAAAACATTTTCGCCTATAACTAAATCCAAGTTCCCTATTTGTTCACTATGAAAAAAACTGTAACCTGTAGTCCTTAAATCTTTGTCGCCCCACCATTTTAAATCATATTCTTTTCCGTCTATTTTTAATTTTGGTCTATCATACACACCGGTAAAAAAAGAGAACTTTGTAATCGGTTCCGCTTTCGGATATGCTGTACGGATATTTATTACACCATTCAATGCTGAGGAGCCAAACAAAACGCTTGAAGCACCTTTAATGACTTCGACTTGCTCTAAATTTTCAATTGGTAAAAAACTCCACTTCGTATCATTCGCATCGGCAGTGAGCTGAGGCAGATCATCGACTAAAACCTGAACCCGACTTCCTGCTCCATAACTCCATCCACTTCCTCCCCTGATATTTGCCTGTCCATCGATAATGGTCACGCCCGGAACAAATTCAATAGCGTCTTCCATCGTAGTCGTATTTCTACTTTCAATCAATTGCGGCTTTAACACTTCCATTGAAACAGTGACATCTTCAATCCGCTGTTCAAATTTTCCTGCACTAATGACTACTGTATTTAAATCTTTGGCACTCCCTCTTAATTTTATATTCACAACTTTTATTTCGTCCTTTTTTACGACGATTGATTGCTTAAGCAGAATATATGATAACAATCGAAAACTGATCAGATGAGTACCCGGAGAAATTTCTAATCGGTATTCTCCTTCGAGGCCGGATGTAGCTTTTGCAACAGAATCGACATAAATTGTAACCCCGGGTAGACCTTCATTATTCTTTTCGTCAACTACTCTTCCTGAAAGAATCGAGTTTTGCGCATGGGAATCATGTGCAATTAACAGCATAAATAAAACAAAACACCAATTTCTCATCGTATATTAAATGTAAAAAAAGCAGCAATGTTGTATTATTGGGCGCTTTCTCATAAAGGGAATTTAACGAAACAATAATACAGAATTATTAGCAACACAAAATAGATGAATCAGATTGATGATGAACAATTAATTTACCGCCTTGCCCTCCACCTTCTTCCCGGAATAGGTCCAGTGACTGCAAGAAACCTGGTCAGTTACTGTGGCGGAGTGAAAGAAATTTTCCATAGACGAAAAAGTGAACTTGAACGAATTCCATCGATTGGACCGGAGCGTGCAAAGGAAATTGTTAAATATAAAAGCTTTGACAAAATCCATGAAGAGTTGAAATACATCAAAAAAAATAAAATTGAGACGCTTTTCTATCTCGACAAAAACTACCCGCAAAGACTTCGAAATTGCGATGACGCTCCCATCTTGCTCTTTTATAAAGGAAATGCTGACTTAAATGCAAAAAGAATTATTTCAATCGTAGGTACCAGACATATTACCTCTTATGGTAAAGAAATGACCGATAAACTCGTGCGCGAATTAAGTTCTTACCAACCACTAATTATTAGTGGTTTAGCTTATGGAGTTGACATTCAAGCACACAGGTCTGCCCTCAAAAATGGACTACACACAGTAGGCGTTGTGGCGCATGGTCTGGATAAAATGTATCCGGCTGATAATGCTTCAACTGCTGAAAAGATGTTTCACAATGGAGGAATTTTGACTGAATACATCCATGGAACCCGACCTGAGCGAGACAATTTCCCTGCGAGAAACAGAATTGTTGCAGGATTAACAGACGCTGTTATTGTCATTGAATCTGCCATACGAGGCGGCGCACTTATCACAGCTGATATTGCAAACAGTTACAATAGAGATGTATTTGCTCTACCGGGAAGAACAGCTGATATTTATTCCAAAGGTTGTCATGCATTAATAAAACAGAACAAAGCAACACTCTTTGAATGTGCAGCTGATATTGCAGATGCTATGAATTGGAATGAAAAAGAGAAAACGAAAAAGTCTAAACAAATGATCCTGTTCGACGATTTTCTTCCAGACGAAAAAACCATTATTGAGGCACTGAACCAAAGCAATTTCCTTTCCATCGACCAGCTTGCTCTCTCCTCTATGTTGCCTGTAAACATGGTGTCATCGATATTACTTAAACTAGAATTTGAAGGAATATTGATTCCGTTGCCGGGGAAGGTTTTTAAGTTGAATAATGGATAGTGGATAATGGATAGTGGATAATGGATAATGGATAGTGGATAGTGGATAGTGGATAGTGGATAGTGGATAGTGGATAGT
>CAYHCU010000300.1:0-3922 GCA_964355035.1 uncultured Flavobacteriales bacterium
TTTACTAGTTTGGAAAGCACGAATGTCAGTCCCATCCGATTCATAAATTCTTGGTTGCTGAAAGTCCACATTTTGACCGGCTGTCCATAAATGGTATATGGAATCTATTCCTATCGCTCCGAGACCTGTATATTCTGATGTATTGCCCCATTGACTAAAAATTTCTGACCAAACTGCATTTGTATCTAATGTAAACACCCTAGGAGTATAGGGATATAAAAGGTACATAGTGCCATTATCATCATAAGTATAACCCCATTCCCACCTGGCTATTTCATGAGATAATGTATCACTATGTATCATCCACGTATTGCCATTAAAGGAATACAATGAATGATAGTCTCCTACCCAAATTGTGCCTTTTCCATCAGTCATGATATTTCCTATATTGTTGTATTGAATCGGAGAATTCAAGCTGTCAAAGAATGTAATGTTAGTTCCATCGAATTTTGCAACACCGCATTTGCTCAGCATAAAAACATTTCCCTGGATATCTAATTCAAAAGCTCTTTCCGAAATAGTAGAACCCGGGCAGAAATTCGCCCATGAAGCAAGCTCTGTAAAGGTTGTTCCATCATATTTATAAACAGAAACGCGAGTTTGACTTACTGCGTAAAAGAATAAATCCCCATTAGGTCCAATTCGAAGATTACGCACAATTGAAAGAGTATCTCCTGAAGGAAGAATCTTGTATTTTGTAACTTGTTGACCATCGAATTTTAAAAGTCCGTCCCATGACGTACCCAGCCATTTATTACCGAGACCATCGATAATCAAATCTTCAATTTGCATAAAAGGAAAGCAATTCGACGCATCATAAATATTAACGATTCCAGTATTCCTGTCTATTCTTGCAAGTGAATTCAAACCGGCAACCCATGTATAATTTCCTTCATATCCGAAATGAGCATATCCACTGCCTGCTTCAGAAGTAAAAATTGTCCATTGCGGATATTGGCTGTAACTAAAAAATGTCAATAAAGAAAATATTGCTGTAATAAATAACTTCATAAGAATGAGGTTGAAGGTTACCTGTAAATGTAAATAATAAATTGGGGTAGATTTGAATTACCGGTAATATTTCTATGAACAGTGGTTATTGGTTTGAATCCAATCAATAAAAAGATATTTGAAAATGATTAGCAAAAAATACAAATATTCAGAAGAGACCGGCCGGATCATTGGTTTAGCAATGGAAGTGCATAAGCAATTAGGAAATGGCTTTCAGGAAGTGATTTATCAACGTGCCCTGGAAATTGAATTCAGTAATCACCTGATCCCGTTCGAAAGAGAGTTTGTCATGCCTGTGATGTATAAGGGAGAAAAAATTGGCACTCGTAGGGTGGATTTCTTAGTGGATAAAAAAATATCAGTTGAGCTGAAAGCCATAATCAAATTGGAATCGGTGCACTATGCACAGGCAATCAATTATCTGGAGGCGTATAATCTCGAAATCGGATTATTGATAAATTTTGGTTCACAGAGCCTGGAAGTAAAAAGGCTACTGAATAAAAAAATGTCTGAACCGGGATTTAGCTGCTTTTCGGATTGCGCTGAACTATTATGAGCTTCAGTGAAATCAAACGAATCAGCTAAATCACAGTTCAGACAATTTACAGCAGACAAAAACCCTCCCACTACGAAAGATTTTAAATCATTACCGTTCGAAACCCAAGGCCCACAAATATTATTAAATTTATCAATATCTCTGTGCTGCGAAGGATTTCCAATCACTACTGTTCGAAACCCATTAAGTTTTTGCAAATCTGACATTGCTGCTCGTTTTCCATGTTTTTATGTTAAAGTGTAAGGCAAACTCAGCCGATACAAATAAATGTCTTATTTTTAAGCTACCCAAATCTACTTCAATATGAACAGATACTTAGTTGTCCTCTTTTTACTTGTTACTATAACAAGTTCTTCTCTGGCTTCGAATTGCCGCAAGCTTAATGAAGTAAATGCTGAATGGATGAACAATTCTGATGGGCAAGTTCTAGCGGAATCGTTTAATACAAACGCTAACCTGGTTTTTAATGATTGGATAACTACGCACTTGATGCTTGTTGAGCAAACACTCAGAATGCGGCCACTTGAGCATCTTACATCTAAACAAAAAGAAAACCGTCTTAAACTTCTGGGAGATTTGAATACATACTGGCGCAACGCAAGTTATCCGATTAATGACTACCTCACATATAAAAATCCCGTCTTTATCGATCGGAATGGAACACATTGCGCTGTTGGTTATCTAATGCAACAGAGCGGCGCAGAATGGCTTGCCCGTGCCATCGATGCCGATAATAAATTCGTCTTCGTAAAAAATATTGAAACAAAGGGAGTTGCAGAATGGACAGTTGAAAACGGTTTTACTATAGACGAACTTGCCTGGATTCAGCCTGGATATACTCCTCAATTCACTGTCGGAGATATGGCAGGCGGGTTTAACGGGCCGGTAATTACTCTTGCAGTTGATCCTTCCACCCAATTAATATATGCCGGTGGTTCATTCACTTCCTCAACAATTGGGAATCCCTGCAGTGGCATTGCGGTTTACATCAACGGAATTGCAGGATGGGATTGGATCGGGCTTGGAAACGGAGTAAATGGACAGGTGAACTCAATTCTCATTCACAACAACAAGCTTTATGCAGGTGGATATTTTACTTCAGCCGGTTCGGTTTTAGTTTCCAACGTAGCAATTTATGATTTAGCTTCTCAACAATGGCAAGCAATGGGAAGTCTCGACAGCACTGTGTATGCATTAGCTGTTTATAATAATGAAATATATGCCGGCGGAAAATTTACAGGATTCGTTTCTAAATGGACAGGCAGCCAATGGCAGGACGTATCCCAGGGATTTATTTATGGTGAAGGGGTTCGTACCCTGGAGACGTGGAATAATACACTATTAATAGGCGGAAGTTTTGAACTTGCAACCGGGGCTCTTCGAAAAAATGTGGCACTATATGACGGAAGCCAAATGGGTGCATCTGGCATGGGGACGCTTACTCCTGTGAATGATTTCGAAATTTTTCGTGATACAATTTACGCCGCCTGCGATATTGTTGACGGGACAGACACTTGTGCCATTGCGAGATTTGTAAATTTCGACTGGGAAGTAGCTCTTAAACCATTTTCAGGTGGGTTCGACTATTTCGATGGCGTTTCTGTAAAATCTTTTCTTACTGCGCAAGACAGGCTGTTTTGTGCCGGGGAGTTTTCATGTGCTGCAGGATTGTTTTATGGAAACAACCTGATGGAATTCCGGAATGACACAAGTGGACAAATCTTTTGCATACCACTTTTGGTAGTTGACGATGTAATCAGGACACTGGCAACGAGTGCGAATACTATTATATTTGGTGGCGACTTTCATAATGCTCTTGGTGATACCTTAAATAACATCGGTCAATTGTTAAATGTGCTTACTGCAATCCCCGTCACTGCAGAGAAGAAATCCAACGCGCTTATCGTTTTCCCAAATCCGGCCAGAGGGTTGGTTCATGTCCGTATTAATGATGGTGCTTCCGGAGGTGAATACCTGTTAAGGATTTTTGATCAGACAGGGCGTGAAGTATTCATTCGAAAAATTAACGCTCCGGATTTTTCAACAGATTTATTCACGAGACTCGAAAGCGGAATATATTGCCTGCAGGCTATTGACAACGGGGGGAAAATTATTGGTTTTCAAAAAGTACTGGTAACACCTTAGTTTTATCCAGCTAGTTTTTAGACCCTCATTCGTCAACAAAAAAACTCAAAGGCACTTCAATGGATCGCCTTTTATATTCAGGGAAAGCTACTCCTGAAATTCCGGTTTGTTGACTGAAGCGAGTTCAGTCGGTGGAACTAGAGGAAAAGTGTTGGCAACCTAAGCCTCCAGCGAAACGGGAACGAAACGTTTTCAGTCGCTTTATTAAAC
>CAYHCU010000301.1:0-3918 GCA_964355035.1 uncultured Flavobacteriales bacterium
ACGAGTTCTCTTCGAGATGACACGCAAGCGCACATTTAAGGGGGATAGAAAGGTATTGCTACGAGATTCCATAGGAATTTACTGTACATTTATTCACATGCCTCAAAGTTAAAAAGATGATTTTTATATTCATAGCTAATGCAGTAGGCATCTCGTGACCGTACGCTACTCTTCCTCCCATTGAGGCGACCAATGTGTCATCTCGAAGAGAACTCGTCGTTTTCTAAGAACGTCGGCTTACTAAACCAATTTGGGTTCACCTTCAAAAGCTGATCACAAACATTTGAACACACTCGTAAATTAAATCTCTCCCCAACTTTTGATGGTGACCCCTATTTTTAAAACAATCATTATTTTACGATTGCCTTATAAATAGCCGATTGAATATTCGTCCGAACGTTAAGTTTTACCAACTTGTCATTAGTTGCATCCGGATAGACCCTATTTGACAAAAAGATATAAATCAATTCATTTTCCGGATCAGCCCAGGCACAGGTTCCTGTAAATCCCTGATGACCAAAAGTTGACATACTGGCTTCTTTAGAACAGGGACTGGCTTTAGTTGAATCACGCTCAGGCTTATCGAATAACAAACCACGTCGGTTGTTGTTCCGATCAAATTGCTGTTTTGTAAATAATTCTATTGTGGATGGCTTGAAATACTCTACTCCACCATAACTTCCTTTGTTAAGCAACATCTGCATGATAACGGCAAGATCATTTGCTGTACCAAAAAGGCCGGCATTTCCGGATACTCCGCCCATCATTGCTGCTGCAGGATCATGGACATCACCACGAATCAATTGTTTTCTGAAAAGTTTGTCATTTTCAGTAGGAACAATACTTTCAACAGGAAATTCAGTACGAGGAATGAATGTAAAATGTGTTAATCCCAGTGGCTTATAGAAATTTTTATTGAGGTACTGATCAAACGGTTGATTGGTTAGCTTTTCAATTGTCAACTTCATCAGTATTGGGCCAAGGTCACTGTATACATATTTACCAGTTGCGGCAACCGGTGATGCATATATCCACTTTAACAAACTGTCAGTATAATTTTTATTCATGAAAACTGAATCTGCAACTCTGATGGTGAATTTCTCATCTTTCGATTTGCTGTAAACTCCTTCGTTGTAAATTGAATCTTGCATGGTTTGTTTGAAAAAAGGTATCCAGGGAATAAGTCCTGCTTGATGCGCCAAGATTTCCTTTATCAAAAGTGCTTTTTTATTCGTTGATTTCAATTTAGGCAAATATTTTGAAAGAGGATTATTCAGATTAATTTTTTTCATTTCATAAAGCTTCATAGTTGCCAATGAGGTTGCGGCAATTTTTGTGATGGAAGCAATGTCATAAAGATCTGAAGTAGTAACTGTATCGGTCGAATTATAGGTCTTCATTCCGTACGCTTTATTGAAAACAACTTTTCCTTTACGTGCAACAAACACTTGACAGCCAGGCATAGCACCATTTGCTATTGCATTGTTAACGATTGAGTCGATTACGCCAAGTTTTTCTGTTGACATTCCTGCAGCTTCCGGCACGGAATACTCAAATCGGATTGCACTTCTCGTATCAATTCCTTTTTTTCGAATAATATTTTCTGAAACATTCACAGGAATTTTTCCGGAAGCAGATATACCACCAAAAATCGCTTGCGCAGTAATTTGATGCGCGAGAGGAAAATCTTCATAAGCCAGAATAAGGGCTTTTGCTTTCTCCAAATTTTTAAATTTACTTAATGTGTAGCTATTACCAAAATCCACAAAAACTGTTTTGTACTTTAACAAAACGCTATCGACAAAACGAGAAACACCATCCGGAATTCCAAAATTAGTGACCGCTTTCATGGTTGTGCCATGTAAACTCAAGATGATATAATCGTAATTCGACAAAAAGGTGAACAAAGCTTCCATAACAGAAAGAGGTGCGTCTTTGTCTTCGGCAAAACAATCCACATTGCCATACATTTTTAGTTGCTTTTGAAAAGCATTATCTTTTTTATCGCCAATCACAACAGAAGCAATGCGAAGTGTATCCTTTGTATGAAAAGGAATTAATGAATCTTCATTCGCAAGCAATGTAACAGATCTACTATACAGCTCACGTTGCAATAACAATGCTTCAGGAGAATTTAATTTCTGAACTAGTTTTGTGGTATCTATAGGATGATAAGTATTCAAACCGGTCCAATATTTAGCCATTAATACTTTTTTTGTTTTTTCATCAATTTCCTCTTGAGTGATTTCGCAATTTTGTTCAGCGATATGAATTTGCTCTACAGCTTTTCGCACATCTTCACAATAAAGTAACATGTCATTTCCACTAAGCAGAGCTAGCTTGTCAACTACTCCCGGAGGATATAGCGAGCTAACGCCTTTCATATTTAGAGCATCCGTAAAAATCAATCCCTTGAAACCGAGTTCTTGCTTTAACAGTCCACTTACAATCGTTGAAGAAAGTGTCGAAGGAATTCCTTGTATCGTATCAAGTGCAGGAACATTCAAATGAGCAACCATCACACTTCCTAATCCTTCGTTGATTAATTTTCGAAACGGATAAAGTTCTACAGAATCCAATTCTGCACGTGATTGCGAAATCACCGGCAATGTTAAGTGCGAATCGCTGTCCGCATTTCCATGACCGGGAAAATGCTTTCCGGAAGCAAGAACATTTTGATCCTGCATTCCATTCATGTACAACAACGATTTAGAATAAACATCCTCCCGATTATCACCAAAAGAACGACTTCCAATTACGGGATTCAAAGGATTATCGTTTACATCAGCATCAGGAGCAAAATTGACATGAATACCCATCAGTTTACATTGTCGGCCAATTTCCTTACCCATATCATAAATCAACAAGGAATCTTTAATAGCAGAGAGTGTCATTTGTCGTGGAAACCGGACGGTACTATCCAGGCGCATCGACAATCCCCATTCGCCATCGATTCCCACCATCAAAGGAACTTTAGAGAGCGCTTGATAATCGTTTGTTAATTCAGCTTGGCGAATCGGTCCACCTTGAAAAAAACATAGTCCGCCTATGCCCCAATCGGAAATAAGTTTCCTGATTTCTTTGATATGTGTTGAATCCTTATTGCTCCAGGCAGCAACCATGATCAGTTGAGAAATTCTTTCATAAGGATTAAGAGTCTTTAAAACAGAATCTGCCCACACTTCAGCCTGAGGCGTGAGAAATGGAGGTAATTTTTGAGCAAAAGCAACATTGGCTGCAAAGGCACAAAAAACAGTTACAAGACAGCAGAATGATTTAATAAATCGCATTGAAGGGGAATTTCGGCATTTTCGTAAAAATACATCTCTGTTTCGTCGTGTTTCAGAAAATAAAGTATTGTTCTTAACAATTTTAACGTTGAAAAGATGTAATAAATTTCGGCAACTGTAATACTAATATTATTTTCGCATCGAATGAAAAGGACAACAAGAAGAAAGATATTGATTACGACATTTATTGTTGGACTTATCCTGAAAAAACTCGGCTTAGGATTAAGTGTATTCCTGACTTTTCCTTCTGTATTATTACTGAGCATCGAATTGATTCGAAGTTCTGTTTCGAAGAATCATAACAATTCGTTGCAGGTAATGTTCTCAATACTCTTCTCAGGATTTTTTTTATTGGCATTATCGCAACTACAGTATTGGATTCAGCCGACACAATTTGCACTTTCGTTCTTGTTCATCTGGATACTTTTCTCTGGATTTTTCTTTTTACGTGGCGCCTATGGCTGGACACAAATCACTCTTTGGTTCATTGTTAGTTTTCTTTTGAGCAGCGCAGCCTTTCTGAATCCAAGGCAATACCACAATTTTTTCAAGGCCAGCTATTATGAAGATTTCACCCGGCGGCATTATACAGAATTACAACACGATGTTGCAGATTTATACATTGACA
>CAYHCU010000302.1:0-3908 GCA_964355035.1 uncultured Flavobacteriales bacterium
TATCCTTCTCTATAATGCGGCCTAACCAGCCGCATTTTTTTTGTCTATAACTCATTTTGTCCTCGTAAAAAGGCAATTGAGGTTGTTTTGGCGATTGATAGTTTTCTTAAAGCAGAGCTGATTTCATATTCCAGACTTTCAATCGAATTATTTATCATAACATCTGAACTTCCTCCGAATTTACTCTTTAAGATCTGCATTGGAATTTCAACGCTACGATAGTTTACAATAGCTCCCGGGAAAATAATCTTTTGGCTTTGTTGTCCTTTATCGTTTTCTTCAAGGTTTGTGGGATAGAGTCCCTTTTCAGAAAGCTGTTTATAAAGTTCTACTCTTTGTTTTTCGTCAGGATTGGCAGAAGGATCAATAAATTCATATTCGATGTTTCCGTTTGAATTAATTCTGAATTCGTCGAGCATTTCTTTCAACGTATTTCTTAATTTTAAGAAACCCGGAGGTAGATTGCCATCAAGGTAGATTCTGAAATAAACAATATCCTTTAGTCCACTTGCCAAATCTTTTGATGACTGAGAAAGTGAATATCGTTTTTCTTGCGTCATATCAATTCGTTTGAATACGAATTGTGCAATGATATTTACGAAGATTAAAATACCAAATAGTAATAAGAGTTGAACGATGCTTTGTTTCTTTGAATTTCTTTTATTTTTCATGACCTCTTTTACCATTTTCGCTTTTCAAGAATAAAACGAGTTAGAAATACAAAAAACAGCGTCAGTGAAACAAAATAAATAACATCTCTGGAATCGATCACTCCACGACTAAGAGAAGCATAGTGATTACTAATTCCTAATTGCGCAAGTCCATTTCCAATAGTTGGATTTGAAATGATTGATGCTAAAAATTCAAATCCACTATAGAAAAAGAAGGAAAGAATAACAGCGAGGATAAATGATATTATTTGATTGTTTGTTAAAGCAGAAGCAAAAACACCAATAGAAGCAAAACCACTACATAAGAATATCAATCCAATATATGAACCTGTGATTCCTGCCGTGTCAATATTTCCTATAGGATTGGCTAATTTATAAACTGTTATATAATAAATTGAAGTGGGGAGCAATGCTATTAAAACTAAAAGCACTGCAGAAAAATATTTTGCAAGAATAATTTGAAGATCAGAAATTGGTTGAGTCAACAAGATTTCTATCGTCCCGCTTTTTTGTTCTTCCGCAAACATTTTCATGGTGACAGCAGGAATAAGAAAAAGAAAGACCCAAGGTGCAATGATGAATAAAGGATCGATGTTTGAAAACCCTCCTTCAATAATATTGAAATCGGCTCCCGGGAAAATCCACATGATTAATCCTAAGGAGAGCAGAAAAACAATAATAACAATATAACCGATCAATGAACTAAAAAAACTATTGATCTCTTTTTTTAATAATGCAACCACTTTTGCCTGAATTGAGGCGTAAAAGTAGTTTTTAAATTAAAATATACGAAATTGTTACATGAAGGATATGGGAATTTATTAACTATCAACTTTTGTTTATTTTAAAGGTTGTTTCAATCTCTACTAAGATGCACCTTATAGCCTTACAAATGATGCAATTTGACGGCTATCATCGGAAATGATATTGATCAGATAGATTCCTTTTGCGAAAGCAGTTAGGTCTATAACTGTTAATAGTTGATTCTCGATTGATTGGTTTTGCTGATAAACTATTTTACCTGTTGCGTCGATAATTGAGATGGATGTAATAGGAGAGGGGAAGTTCTCCATTTGAAGAGTGATCCGATCGGATGCGGGATTCGGGAATAAAATAGCCGTTGGAGCTCTTTCTAAACATTCTTCTCCTTCGATTACTACGGATTTTGAAATTTCACATCCAATTTGGTCAGTAATTCTTACTGTATAGGTGCCGTGAATTAGCTCGTTTCTGACATCGCTATCTTTACCATCACTCCAATTAAATATATAAGGTGCTGTTCCTCCACTAATGGAAATCATCGCGTAACCATCCGCTGTTTTACAACTTGCTTTTGAAGTTGTAACTAACATATTCAGATTTTCGAGATTTACAATTTGGAATGATTTATTTACCACGCATCCTTCTAAGTTGTCAATCGTTACCGAATAAATACCTGCCGGCAAGTTCTCGCAAAAAGTGTTTTTAAAATTGGAATGTGACCAGGTATAATTGGCTGTAGTCGATGTTCCGCTAATGGCAGTGTAGATTGAGCCATTGTTCTTTCCGGTGCAATCTGAAGCGGTTACTGTACTTGTGATGGTCATTTGGCTGACGGAGATGTTTAACAGGTAATTTTTTATTCCGTTCATTGGGCATGCATTATCTCTTACTTTAACTTTGATCCAGAGTCCATTATTTTGAACAATGCTACTATCAGGTGTCCAATTAATTTGTGCTTTTTGAAGTACATCTGACGATCTCGTTACTTGCAAACCTTCAATATTACTTGTCACTTCAATTACTGTTCCTTGGGCTGCATCCATATCAACAGAAGATAAATTGATCGTCAGGTTTTCACCTACGCATGCTCTCCATATAATATCACTTCTGTTCTCTAATTGTTGTATTGTTGGGAGGTGATTCGTACTATTTGCAGAAATCATTTGAATATCACGCATTATAGAGCCAATGAATCGGCCGAATCTGTATTCGTTCACTTGTACAGCTAAAATAACAGTTTCCAGTTGTGTTGGAACCAATTGCATACTACCTGATTTAGTATCAAAAGAAATTGGTTGGTTGGTATTAATAAATTGATTGGCATTGTAATCTGAGACATAGTTTACATTGTTAAGTTCGCTTGTTTTGGGAGCAATTAAAATGTAAACCAGGGAATCTCCATCTGCGTCTACAGCACTCTCTAAAATTTGATTCGATTGATTCGTACTCAAAATTAAGAGTGGTTGACTATCAAATATCGGAGAGCTGTTTGTTTCTTTTGTGTTGTTTAATCTTGCTTCAATATAAAGCGGTTGCATTTCAGGATTTGCAATTGAAGTGATGGATGAATTACGGCAACAATCTGTAACACTAAAAATGAAATCTGAACATTTTAGAGCCAGCGATAGCGAAGCTGAGTATTTTATTTGTTTATAACCTGCGTTTGTTCCTCCATTGCAAGTCGAAGGTGAAGAAGTACAATTTGGGCTAATCTCAATTTCTGAGTCATTCACTTTCGACAGGGTTGTCATTTGATTGAGATTACATTCACTTGAGCGGAGCATCAAATTAACGCTTAACGGAGGCAAGCTTCCGGAACAATCGGTATAAAGGGTATAGGTAAATTTGTACTGATCGTTTCCTTGATATTCATAAGCAAGTTCAGCTCCTGCCATGTGACTTGCATTGGAGCGTAAGCTCAGCAATACCGACAGCAAAATAAGTATTGTTGAAACGGCATTTTTTGAAATGAATAACTGTTTTTGAAAAGACATTTGAGAGCTGATTTCTGAGGAACTACTACAATTTAACCCAAGAACACTATTTTCTCAATTCATTTCCGCGTTTGCCCTCTTTTAAGGCATGAACGACTCATTAATTGGGGTTAAATTAATCGCCTGAAATCGTTTAAAAACGAACCCTTTTAACCATAAAAACGCACAAAAAAAGGGGTTCATGTTGACCATGAACCCCTTTAGTTAAATAACTATGGTTTAGTTTATTGTTTTACGATTTTGGAAGTATTCACTTCATTGTCATAAGTTACTTTCACAGTATAAACTCCCGGAGAAAGTGAATTAATGTCAATTAGTTTTGAATAACCATAACCTGAAACTTCTGAAGAATAATAAATACTGTTTCCTAAGATGTCAGAAATGGTAACGGCAACCTTTGTATCACGTATTTTAGAGACGTTTACATGTAATTCATTTTTAGCCGGATTAGGATAAACAGATACCGGATTAATTACGATGT
>CAYHCU010000303.1:0-3907 GCA_964355035.1 uncultured Flavobacteriales bacterium
TGATTTCGCTTCGAAAATATTGATTAAAGCGCTAGACCGACAAATTTTACCTGATGGTGCGCATTTTGAATTGTGCTCGATGTATCACCTTTGGGTTGTAAACCGGTTGTTGGAGTGTTTGCAGATTTTACGAAAACATGTATTCAAGGTAAAATTACTTTTGAATGCTATTGAAGAAAAAAGTTCCATCATGCTTGGTTGGATTCATCAAGTTCAATTTGACAACGGTTCTCTTCCGGCTGTTAATGATAGTAGTGAAGGCTATGGTCCGGGAATAACCGGTATTTTTAATATTGCTACAAAGTTAGGAGTTAAAACAGCTATACATTTACTCAAGGAAAGTGGTTTCCGAAAGTATAGAAATCGAAATTTCGAAATGTTAGTTGATGTAAATGGTTTGACTCCGCTTGAAGCTCCCGGTCATTCGCATGCCGATACGTTTCATTTTATTCTACACGTCTTTGGAGATCCATTAATTATTGATACCGGTGTGTCAACTTATGAACCTTCTAAACTTAGATTATATGAACGTTCTACAATGGCTCATAATACAGTTGTTGTAAATGGGTTAAATCAAAGTGAAATTTTTAGTACTTTCAGAGCAGGCCGAAGAGCGAAAGTTAATCTGCTCAAGTACTCTGCACATGAATTAGAAGCGTCTCATAATGGGTATCGTCATTTAGGTGTTAAACATACAAGAACTTTCGTTTTTGAAACAGATAAAATTATTATCACTGATAAAATCAGTGGAAAGAAGCCTTTAAGTTGCAGCGCATATTTGCATATCGACAAGAAAAACCGGCTGGTAAGAAAGGGTGATGAATTGTCTTTGCAGTTTACTAATATTCATTTCGACAATTCGGATAAAATTGAAATTCAAGATGGCCTTTACGCTGCCGCTTTTGGAAAACAACTTCCTTGTTATGTTATTAAGACTGATTTTTCTCAAGAGTTGGTGACAACCATTCGTCTTGTAAAATAAATCTTCCGTTAATCTAAAATTTGATGTTGCAAAATATAGGTTATGGCTCCTGCAAAGTAGCCAAGTAATGCCAGCAAACTAATTTTTTTAAGATACCAAAGAAAACTAATTTTCTCCATACCCATTGCAGCAACTCCTGCTGCCGAACCTATGATTAAAGCACTGCCTCCTGTACCCGTGCTATACGCAAGGAATTCCCAAAAGTAATGGTCGGTTGGATATTGAGTAAGCTCGTACATGCCTTGTGATGCTGCCACCAGAGGAACATTGTCAATTATTGAAGAGAGTAGACCAATGGTTAAAACAATAGTATTGTCGTTGCCCAATGTGGTTGAAAGCCATTGTGCAAGATGTGTAAGTATTCCGGCAGATTGAAGTGCAGCAATACTTATGAGGATGCCAAGGAAGAATAGAATACTTGGAGTGTCAATTTTTCGTAGTGCATGTACTACTGATAAACTATGTTTTTCTTCTTCGTTTTTATTGCCGTGGAGTACCTCTGTAATTATCCAAAGTATACTTAAACCAAAAAGTATTCCCATGAAGGGAGGAAGATGCGTTACTGTTTTGAAAACCGGAACAAAAAGGAGAACCATGACTCCTGAAAAAAAAACAATGTATTGGCTTTTTTGAGAGAGAATTAATTTGTTTGAGTTGTGTTCAAGCAATGGACGTTCTATTCTTCCTTTTAATTTAAAGGAAAGGTAAACCAAAGGTACTGTAAGACAAATAATGCTTGGAAAGAATAATTTAGCGATAATGTTTGAGGCTGTAATTTGTCCACCAATCCATAGCATTGTAGTGGTTACATCGCCTATCGGTGACCATGCTCCTCCGGCATTCGCAGCAACGACAACAATGCCGGCAAAAAAGAGTCTGTCTTTATCATCCTTTATTAGTTTTCGAAGGAGAGATATAACAACAATGGTTGTGGTAAGGTTATCTAAAATCGCAGATAGAAAGAAAGTGATAAATCCTATTATCCAAAGTAATTTGCGTTTATCTGTTTGCTTGATACGAGTTGTGATAATATCAAAACCATCATGCGCATCTATTAGTTCTACAATAGTCATGGCTCCAAGAAGAAAAAACAATATTCCGGAAAGTTCGCCAAGATGGTGCGACAGTTCTTCACTTATCAGTTGCTTGTCCGGCGAAAAAAGAATGTAAACTGACCAGCAAAGTACGCCTGTTATTAGTGCCGTCGCTGCTTTGTTGATCTTGATAGAATGCTCTAAAGCAATAGCAATGTATCCTAAAACAAAAATAATAATGAGAAGTGCTGTCATAAAGTAAGGTGAACTAATAATTTACAAATATGGTTAAAATTAAACTTGTTTCAACACTATTTTTTGATTTACTTTTCTGATTTCAACAATTGTTATACTTGCAAGAGTTTCATTTGTACTTCCTATACACGTTTTTAAAAACCAAATAGGCTTTGTTCCCAATAGATGAAGGCAAATAATTTTGTAACATTTTTACAAATTCTCTTCCATAATCAAAAAGTATATTTCTATTGTTCGCATCGCTATAATAACCTGCCTTTTTTGCCAGGTTTATTGCTTCTAATCTTTCTTCATAAGAAAATTCCGGTGTGTCAAATACTATTCTGGGTGATATCGTGTGATAGTTGTGAATTACATTTGTATAAAGGTTACCGTTGTTTTTTACATATTCCCATTGAGAGGTTCCCTTAAAAGGCAAGATAGAATAAAACATTACAAAATCTAATTCCGAATTTTTTGCATACTCCAAAGATTCCTTAATCGTATCTAGCGTATCACCCGGACTCCCTATTACAAATTGTCCCAAAACTTCAATCCCTGCTTCTTTGAAAATTCTAATTCCTTTATTTATCTTCTCAATAGTTGATTGTTTATCCATATTTGCTAAAATTGTATTATTAGCAGATTCAATACCGATACCAATGCTATAACAACCTGCTTGTTTCATTTTATGTGCCAGAGCAGGAGTTATTAATTCTACTCGAATTGGTGTTGACCAAAGAATGTTAATTCCTTTTTTTATAATTAGATCACAAAATTCATTAACCCTTTCCATATCTATGTTAAAGGAATTGTCGCTGAAATTAAAAGTCTTGTATTTGTAATGAGATATTAGAAACTCAATTTCTTCTATTAATTTTTTAGCACTCCTTTTTCTCCATTTATACTCCCAGATAGAACTGGAATTACAAAAGGAACATCGAAATGGACACCCTCTGCTGGTTACAATTCTGTGAAGCGGATATCTATTCATGTGAAATAGATCATACGCAGGCATAGGTAGTGTATCCAGATCTAAAATATAATTTCTGGGAGAATTTATTTTTATTTCTCCCGATTCTGATTTGTACATCAAACCATTAATATCTTCTTTCTTTATCTCGCCTTTTAAATGGTAAATTAGTTCAGAAAAAGTTAACTCACCTTCTCCATATACTGCAAAATCTGCCGGAGTTTCAATAAATATTTCTTCCATTAGTGTGGTTACATAAGGCCCACCTAAGCATACTTTAATTTTGTTGTTACGTTCTTTTAACAATTTTAAAATATTTATTACCTCGAAATAGACCGGAGACAATACCGTAATGCCGATTAAGTCAAAAGATTTTTCAAAAAATGCTCGTGTCTCCTTTTTGGTCGCAACTCTTGTGTCTAAAATAATTATTTCAAGATCGCTATGAATACTTCTTGCATAAGACGCCAGATAGCCAAGTCCTAAGTGAACGGTTTTATCTTTTCTGTCTTTATTTGGAAATATTAATCCTATTTTCAATTACTTATTTTTTATTTTTAACGATTGATTTAAAGCTTTATGATCTTTAGTGAATCAATTATTTTTGCTGTATGAACATTTAAAAAATATCTTCGGATCAAATCTCTAACGCAACATTTTGCTAAATTAAATAATTATTCGGTT
>CAYHCU010000304.1:0-3898 GCA_964355035.1 uncultured Flavobacteriales bacterium
AGATAAATTTACTTTACGGTGATATTTATGCTGAGCTTATTAATGGAACCTTGGCGGCAGAATATTATAATAAAGCACAGGAGTTAAATAAATCCTCTGCAAGAGCTATTGTAAGTAAGGGAGGCTTATACTTTAGGTCAACGAATTACGAAGGCGCTGCGGAGGAAGATCAGAGAGCAATTCAGCTTGAACCATCCTACGCTCCCGCTCACAGAGCGTTGGGGGACGCATATTTAAAGCAGGGTAAATTAGAAAAAGCAAAGGAAGAATACAGAAAGTACCTTGAGTTGTCGAAGAATAATTGTACTGCAAGAATTAAATATGCAGCGCTATTGTATTTTTCAAAAAACTATTCAGAAGCATTATCGGAACTTTCACAAGTATCTGAGCGATGTGATTCTAACAACTTGAAGATGCTAAGACTTCAATCGTATTGTTATTGCGAAACGAAGGATTATAACAAGGGTCTTTTGGCGGTAGATCATTTATTTAGACTAGTACCGATAGAGAAACGTCTGGATAAAGATTATGAATATTACGGAAAACTTTTAATCGGAGTAGATAAAGATTCGCTTGGAATTGAGCAATTACAAAAGGCATACGCACTTGACCCTTCTCGAGTTGATCTGTTGTCAGAAATTGCAAACGCATGGTTTAAACTAAAACAATATTCGAATGCAATTTATTATTTTCAGCAAAAACTTGCACAGGGAAAGGATTTAAAATCGGCCGAATACTATAATTTAGGTAGATCCTATTATTACATCAATCAATTCGGCGCAGCAGATTCGAGTTTTATGAAAGTGAACGAACTGTCTCCAACTTATGTAAGTGGTTGGTTGTGGCGAGCAGATGCAAGTAGTCACATAGACAGTACATCTGAGTCTGGTTTTGCAAAACCGTTTTACGAAAAATATGTGGAGTTGGCAGAAACAGATTCAACAAATGCAACAAAATATACAAGCGGTCTAATTAAGTCGTATGGTTATCTGGCATATTTCTGTATCCTGAAAAAGGATACTGCTTGCGCCCTCATTTACCTAAAGAAAAAGCTGCTGTTACCCTTAGAGGAGGATGAAAAAAAGAAAATTAAGGACGCTATCGATCAACTTGAGGGCCGAACACCAAAAGGGAAATAGAGATTGAAATAATTGTTTAAGAAACTATTAAAGAGACCGGTTCGCAAGAGCCGGTCTCTTTTTTTGTTTGTATTCATTTTTAATTACATTGCATGCTCAACATAATTTAATCGACGGCATGGCATCAAAGCACTTTACTAAAAAATCATTGTCTGTATTATTTGCAGAGGCAGACGAAACAGGAGAGCATACGCTCAAGCGCACGCTTGGTCCGATACAACTGGTTATGTTGGGAATCGGGGCTATTATTGGTGCGGGGTTGTTTAGCATTACAGGAGGAGCAGCAGCGCATAATGCAGGACCGGCTGTTACTATTTCTTTTGTTATTGCGGCTGTTGCTTGTGGATTTGCTGGGCTATGTTATGCTGAATTTGCATCAATGATTCCTGTGGCTGGTTCTGCTTATACCTACTCCTATGCAACGATGGGTCGCTTCATAGCATGGATTATTGGTTGGGATTTAGTATTGGAATATGCTGTTGGCGCTGCAACGGTTTCAATTAGTTGGTCACGATATTTGGTCAAATTTTTAGATCACTATAATATTCAGCTTGCCCCACAAATGACCATGTCGCCATGGGACACCATGACCATGGTGGACGGTTCAATTATACATGGTATTATTAATTTGCCCGCTGTGTTCATTGTCGTTTTAATGTCCCTGCTGTTAGTTAGAGGCACGCAGGAATCTTCACGATTCAATGCGTTTATTGTTGCTTTAAAAATTATTGTTGTATTGGTTTTTATAGGACTAGGGTGGCAATATATAAATGTGGCAAATTATACTCCTTATATTCCTGAAAACACCGGAAACTTTGGCGAATTTGGGTGGAGTGGAATTGTTAGAGCAGCAGGAATTATCTTTTTCGCTTATATTGGATTTGATGCTGTATCTACAGCAGCACAGGAAGCCAAAAACCCAAAGCGAGACATGCCGATTGGAATTCTTGTCTCTCTGGCAATTTGCACCGTTCTTTATATTTTATTCGCCCATGTTATGACCGGCTTAGCGAATTACAAAGAATTTCAGGGACAGGATGGAATTGCTCCGGTGGCTGTTGCAATTGAACACACGCCTTTTGAGTGGCTAAAACAAGCAATTATCTTTGCCATACTTGCAGGTTATTCATCGGTAATTCTAGTAATGCTCTTAGGCCAATCACGTGTATTCTTTTCAATGTCAAAAGACGGGTTGCTTCCCCCTGTTTTCAGTAAGATACATACAAAATTCAAAACGCCTTATAAGTCAAATTTACTATTTGCTTTGTTTGTGAGCTTGTTTGCTGCTTTTATCCCTGCTCGAGTGGTGGGAGAGATGACGAGTATAGGAACCCTCTTTGCTTTTGTGTTAGTGTGTATTGGAGTGTTGGTTTTAAGAAAGACACAACCTAATGCACCACGGGGATTTAAAACTCCATTTGTTCCTTTGGTTCCTATTTTAGGTATAGCTTTTTGTGTTTTCATGATGGTTTCTCTACCGGGAGATACCTGGTTGCGACTTCTAGCCTGGATGGCTTTAGGGCTTGTTGTCTATTATGTTTACGGAGCAAAGAATGCAAAATTTTAGAGATAGATAGATTTACAAAGGGCGGTTTCAGAAATGAGGCCGCCCTTTTGTTTTTTCTGAGTAGTCTACGGAATTTTTTTTGAAGTGCTCTTGCTGTAAATTGCGCCTTAACTTTTAATACTGACACCTTTTGCGTTATTTATGCGAACATTTTATATCCTTTTGAGTAAGAAAGCAAATTAATTTATCTGTTTAAGAATGAATATTACCCCCTTTTGGCGCGACGTTTTACTTATAATTATAAGTTTCCTTATGTTCATGGGTACTATTTATATCTATTTTAAATTAAGAAGCAGCACTTTTCGAAGAACAAGAAAATTATTAGAAGAACGTGTTGAAGTAAAAACGCGTCAACTTACCGAAAAAAATCTGGAGTTAGAAAAGCTTTCGTTGGTGGCTAGCCGTACAGACAACTCTGTGCTTATTGCGGATTCAAATGGCGAAATTGAATGGGTAAATGACGGATTTATTAGAATGATTGGTTTGTCGAAGGAAATGGTAATCGGAAAAAAACTTTCAGAAATAAACGTTTATAGTAACATTGATGTTGAAATTAAAGACGCTATCGAACACAAACACTCTAAAATATTTCAAAGTAATGTCACTACACATAATTTAAAGAATATTTGGCTTTCAACTACCCTTACGCCAATTTACAGTGACGATGGTTTAATAAAAAAATTGGTCGTGGTCGATACAGATTTCACTGCGACAAAGAACATGCAAAGTGTTATTGAGGCTTCTTTGAAAGAGAAAGATGTTTTACTAAAGGAGATTCACCACAGAGTAAAAAACAATTTACAAATTATCATTAGTTTATTGAATTTACAAAGCGGATATATAAAAGACGAATACACCTTGAAAGCAGTTCAAGATGGGCAAAATAGGGTTCGTTCAATGGCTCTGGTACATGAAAAATTTTATCAGGCCGAAGAGTTGACAGAAATAGATTTCGGCGAATATTCTTCAAAGTTGTGTAGTTATTTATACCAATCATATGGCGATAAAACAGACAGGATTGAAATAAAAGTTACAGGAGACCATGTTGGATTGGATATGGATACAGCAATGCCGTGTGGTTTGTTGGTCAACGAAGTGGTTTCAAATGCTTACAAATATGCTTTCCCGGGTAGTGTTACGGGAACCATTACAATTGATTTGAAAAGGGTGGACAAAAAGAGATCGGAAGAGC
>CAYHCU010000305.1:0-3878 GCA_964355035.1 uncultured Flavobacteriales bacterium
CCGCCACTCGTCCACCTCATGTGGTTTTAAATGATATTGTGGTGACTTGTATTGCTCAGGCGAATACGCAGAATTTTTTTAAGGGGTGAGGTTTTTATTTCTATGGTACAAAGCATCACCCCTTCAAAATACAACATATAATCTCGTCTCACTCTTTCACCAACTTCCCTGCTTTTTACTGAAGTCCATTCTTGGTTAACGAATAAATATAGATTCCTCTTTCGAGGGTTTCTGTATTCAGTACTATTTCCTGACTGAATTTTTTGATCAGTATTTTACGCTGTATGATACTTAATAAATGATTTTTTTGTATTGACCTAAAGATATTACCTTTGGTCCATCCCAATTGGTTAAAGGAAATGCAAATTGATTAAGTCCTACTTGCGTTTTAATCTGCTTCCTAAATTTAACTTTACCAAGAATATCAAACACTGAAAAGTCCATCGTTTTCATATGTGTTTCAAAAAAACTGACGGATAAGATTCCATTCTGAAACGAGGTATTAAAATAATTATTATCTCTCACGCTTTCATTGATTGAAGTACCATTATCCGTCAACTTAGCAATCCAAATGTCTTTTCCACCATGGTTAAAAATTATATCATCGTTGCTAGATTTTATTTCCGCAGCTAAAACATAGTTATTAGCATCTGTTTGAAGAATGGAAACTCCAATATCATCTAATGAACCACCCAATGATTTCCCCCATTGCAAACTTCCCATACTATCAATTTTTGCAACCCAGATATCATACTCGCCATGGGTCCCTATGACATAAAGACTATCATTGCTATTAGAATGTCCTGTAAATAATAAACCTCCTTCGGGAGTTAACTTAGCATCGTATGAAAAATCAATTCCACCGCCGCCATAGCATTTTTGCCAAATAATATTTCCATTGCTATCAGCCTTAAAAATCCAAATATCATAATATCCCATAAAGTTAGTGACATCACCATCATTTGAATTGGTAATTCCGACAACATAGAATCCTCCGTTGAGTGTTGAAATTATTTTACGAGGTACATCAATGTTTGAACCGCCATATGATTTTTGAGAGAGAATAGTACCTGTCTTTGATAATTTTACGATTCCTATATCAGTACCACCATGATACCCTGCAAAATATGTTTGTGACCCACCAGCTAATAAGTAATTTGAATCCGGTAATTCAATGCAAGAAATTCCATCATCATAAGCACCACTACCTAAACATTTTTGCCAAAGAATATTACCGACCGAATCTAATTTGACTACCCAATAATCATCTCCTCCATGAAAACCTGAAATATCACCGTCATTGCTCCAAATATCACCAAACAACAAATATCCACCATCTGATGTAACAATTGCATCTTTCAAATAATCAAAATCACTGCCACCTAAACATCTTTGCCATTGAATATTTAATGAAGAATCAATTTTCAAAATCCAATAGTCATCAGTACCAGAAGCAGGATTCCCCAGGCGAGGATGATTTCCGATAACATCTCCATCAACAGAACCTGCAGTTCCTGTCAAAATAAAACTACCATCTGCTAATTGGAAAATCTTAAGTCCTTTTTCACCGGATGATCCGCCAAAACTTTTTTCCAAGATTTTACTTCCAATACTATCAATTTTAATTATCCATAAGTTAGGCGAGCTTATTGCCCCAAAATGGAAGGAAACATCTCCATCACCCGAGCTTTCATAACCTATGACATAATATCCGGAACTATAATTGTCTTTAACAATAGAACCAGGGCTTTCATCTTCACTTCCACCAAATGAATTACTCCATTGCAGAGAGATATTCTGTGCATTTAAATTGCAAAGTTGAAAAATAAGCAGGAATATTATTTTAGCTGTTTTCATATCACAGTTTAATAAATTTATAGTATGAAATTTCATTCGTCCTAAGAAAATATGTTCCAGGGGGAAGATTTTCAATGTCAAAATTTATTTCACTTGTTGAAGAACTTTTATACATCAATACAATCCCAAACATATTAATTACTTCCAATTTAACTTTTCCATCAAGGTTTGCAATATGTAAAGAGGAATATGCCGGAATCGGACTAAGAGACAACTTTAGAATTTCTTCTTTAAACTTTGCAGTTCTAGCAAAACTAGGAGAAACACACAATGGATATGTTATTGGCTCGGTTGAAGAACATGTAATACAATCATCCGTTGGACCACTACACCCTCCGCAATACGAAAAACTTGTAATTAGATTTGGAACGCTTGGGGCTATAAACTTCACCACAGGAGGTGCAGTTGGTAAGGAATAAGTTGGATAAACACAAACAGGATAGAATTGCTGATCTCCCCATATATTTCCGGGATTTATAACTGAATTTGCCGCAAAAGTATTCCGCACAACACGCCCTGATGACCAACCTGGCTCCGGACATCCTACTCCGAGTGGTTCATTGTTTAATGTCACAGTACCGTTAAGTGGACAAGGTGACTTAAAATTGCAACTATTGAAACTTGCTATATTATGATCACAAGCACAAGCATTTAAACCATAATTTCTAAATGTAACATTATCTAGAATATTCCAGGCTCTTTGATTAGGAACGGCAACCATTCCTGAAATCCAAAGCCATTTCATCGTAAAATTAGTTGTAATTTCGGTATTGATAAATCTGACACCCATAGAAACAGTGTAATCAATTATTGGCATATGTGTTGAAATTGGGCAACCCATTGCTTCATCTGCTGAAAAGCCAAAAGATTTTGTTGTAACGGGTAATATATCCGGATCAGAATATTCTTCAAAAAAATAGCAGTTTTCAAAAGATAAAGATCGAGTTATGGGATTGTAAATGCTACCGTCATTATTAATTCCAAGAAAAAATCGCAAATTTGGATAACCAAAATTTGTGTGGCCATAAAATTTACATTGATTTATAAAATGCATTCCATAGGTAAAAGGTCTAACGGTGACACTACCTTCTCCCGAACTTATAAAAGTACAATTATAAAAATCATGATCATGATTAAAATAAGTACTTTGTGATGTAGAATTATTAGCATCATCAATTAAACCATGATTTTTGTTATACTTACAAACAACATTATAAAACGATCCGTTTGAATTTGCGGAATTACTGTTTTCATATTCAATATCTATTCCTGCGGCTGGTTGTAAAGCATATCGACCCATGCCACTCCAACTAAATTCAGAATTTGAAACAATTAATCCACTTCCTCCTGCCCAGGTTAAACCATTTCTGCAATTATTTGTTGATTTAACATTATTGATCAGGCCATGAGTAGAAGCAAAATTTGGTATTAATGGTGGTGAAATTTGCGGATATTGACACAAACGATGATTAATCCAAATACCATCGTGACCAAAATTTTGTGCGATGACACTTTCAATTGTAAAATTAAAACAACCATTTAGAAAAATTCCATCATAAGGCATACCGTTTGGCCAAAAACCTCCAATTTTCATATTTTCAATATTCCCATCTAGTTTTAAATTTCTAATTGTAACATTTTTACATTCAGAAAGGTGAATCATCTGACCAATGGTGGCCACTTTTGAATAATTAATTCCAGCAGCATCAACCCAACATAAACTCGCATCATTACAAGTTAAATAGCGATCTTCAGGATTGGAAGGATAATCGAATGACCCCATTTTCATACAGTTTTCAAATATTAAAGTTGTAGTATCAGTTCCAACTATTTCCCCTTGTATTGTCAAATTATTTATTCCCTGGAAGCACAAAACAGAATTCCCATATAAATAATAACCGGGAGTATTTTCTTGTCTGCCTACAATATATATACCGAAAGGAATAGTCAACACCTTTACAACATCGTATGCCTCTGCTGAAGTACATATTGCCTGATCTCTTTTCATAGTCTTTCTTCGT
>CAYHCU010000306.1:0-3877 GCA_964355035.1 uncultured Flavobacteriales bacterium
TCCCGTTGCATTTCCATGATTGACTAAAACAAGCGCTTGTTTATCATGCATGCCGGTGTTACCAACTCTTTTTCCTTTCCATCCGCTTTTCTCTATCAACCAACCTGCAGCAACTTTTATCATGTTGTCTGAAGTTTTGTACCCAACGATATCAACATAATTATTTTTAAGCATTTCAAACTGCACTGTTGTGATCTCCGGATTTTTAAAAAAGCTCCCTGCATTGCCTATTACTTTTGGATCCGGAAGCTTGCTTTGACGAATTGCAATAACAGCATTACTCACATCTTTAATAGTAGGTTCAATAATTCCTGTTTCTTGAAGTTGACTCGTTATTGCTCCATAAGAAACATTTATTTTTGGATGCTTGGTTAAACGAAAAGTCACATCAATAATAATGTACTTGTTTTTCCCTTCTCGTTTAAAAATACTGTCGCGATACCCAAAACGACATTGCTCATTATTGAATTTGTGGATACTTCCATCTTTTAAATCAATTGCCGTAAGCTCGCTAAAGGTGTCTTTAATTTCAATGCCATAAGCTCCGATATTCTGAATTGGGGCAGCACCAACACAACCCGGTATTAAAGAGAGATTTTCAATCCCTCCAAAACCATGATCAACACAGTACATTACGAAAGAATGCCAGTTCACTCCACCGCCACCGGTAATCCAAATAAAATCATTGTCTTCAGCTTTAACGCAGATTCCTTCAATGCAATTATGAATAATCAGGCCTTTGAAGTTACCGGTGAAAAGCATGTTACTGCCACCACCAAGGACCAATTTTGGTAAAGGAGCGATGCTCATTTGGCTTAAAAGCGACTTGATTTCAGCATTAGAAGTGACCTTGCAATAGCGGTCGCATTGAACGTCTAAGCCAAAGCTATTTAGATTTTTTAAGGAGTAGTTTTCTTGGATTTCCATTGAAAAACGAAATTAGTTGATAATAGTAGGTTACCGATACGGGCGGGATTTAGTTTTTCACCAATTTACTCACACCTAAAAAACAACAGTTTACCAAGACTGTAAGAGTTGTTACCGAATTGAATTGAATTCGCTGGTTGGTGAATGTATATTGCACCCATCTCATGGTTAGTTTTTGGTTAAACGACATGGAGGTGTTTATTCGAGTTGAACAGCGGCAGGGAGAGCCGCTGTTTCTTTTTTATCACCTTTTTAAAGCCGCATAAATGATGGATAATGCACCAATAAGTCGGAAGTTCTAAACTCTTTCTTATCTTCATGCCGAAATTGAATGGTATGAATAATTTGAATATAATAAAATCGAATTTAGCAGAAGCCTCTCAGCTTTTAGATCTTTTCTTAAGCGAAGAAAAGAATACGAATGCTATTTCTAAGGCTGCAGATATAATGGTTGCATCGATCCGAGCTGGCAGGAAAATATTCAGTTGCGGGAACGGTGGAAGGATGTGTGATTCCATGCATTTAGCAGAAGCGTTAACCGGTCGTTTCCGTGAGAGCAGAAGAGCATTGCCGGCTGTGAGCATTTCAGATCCTTCTCATATTACTTGTGTTGGAAATGATTACGGGTATGATTTTATTTTTTCCCGATACATCGACGCTTTAGGAAATAAAGGCGATGTACTTTTAGCGATTAGCACAAGTGGAAATTCGAAAAATGTGATTGAAGCTATTCGTGCAGCAAAAGATGCAGGAATGAAAGTGGTTGGATTAACAGGAAAAGACGGTGGTTCAATGGCAAGTTTATGTGACGTAGAAATTCGTGCTCCTTTTTCAGAGTATGCCGACCGCGCTCAGGAAATTCATATTAAAGTTATTCACTCCTTAATTCAATGTATTGAATTAGGTAATTTGTAAATAAATTGAAAGTAGTTTAAGTACAGAGTAAAAAATACCCGGCATTTATTAATCATAGAGAAGAGCTCGTTTTTAACGAGCCGGATAAGTCATGGTATTATGCTGGTAAAAACATTTGGAAGTGCTGTCTTTGGTGTCAGCGCAACAACAATTACAGTCGAAGTAAATTTAAGTAGTGGCGTCAATTTTATTTTAGTTGGATTGCCCGACAATGCCGTAAAGGAAAGTCAGAAAAGAATTGTAGCAGCTTTGAAAAACTGCGGATTCAAATATCCGAAGCAGGAGTGGACAGTCAATATGGCTCCGGCTGATATACGCAAAGAAGGGTCGTCCTATGATCTCACTATAGCATTGGGAATTCTTGCAGCATCAGCACAAGTCGATCAACTTGAAATCGAAAAATATATTATCATGGGAGAGCTTTCCCTTGATGGCGGACTTCAACCAATAAAGGGAGTTTTACCTATTGCAATTCAGGCAAAGATTGAGGGATTCAAAGGATTTATTCTTCCTAAACAAAACGCTCGTGAAGCTGCTATTGTTTTAGGGCTTGATGTTTATGGCGTGGAAAATTTGTCAGAAGTCGTAAGTTTCTTTAATGGAAAAGGAAATTTAGAAAAAGTAATTGTCAATGCTGAAGAAGAATTCAGAACGAATCAATGCAAATCAGAATTTGATTTTTCAGATGTGCGCGGACAGGAAAATATCAAGCGTGCAATGGAAGTTGCAGCAGCAGGCGGTCATAATATTATTCTGATTGGTCCACCCGGGGCAGGTAAAACGATGCTTGCTAAAAGACTTCCGACAGTATTGCCGCCGTTGTCATTAAACGAAGCATTAGAAACAACAAAAATACATTCAGTAGCCGGAAAATTGGGGAAAGAAGCATCGCTTGTTTCGGTTCGGCCATTCCGATCTCCTCATCATACGATCAGCGATGTGGCTTTAGTAGGCGGCGGCGGATTTCCTCAACCCGGTGAAATTTCACTAGCACACAACGGCGTGCTTTTTTTAGATGAGTTACCTGAATTTAAGCGAACAGTTTTGGAAGTCATGCGACAACCACTAGAAGAACGAACGGTTACAATATCACGAGCAAAATTTTCAATCGAATATCCTGCAAGTTTTATGTTAGTGGCTTCGATGAATCCATGCCCCTGCGGCTACTACAATCACCCCGACAAGGACTGCGTGTGCGGCCCCGGTGTTGTGCAAAAATATCTGAATAAAGTTTCCGGTCCGCTGCTGGATAGAATTGATATTCATCTTGAAGTGACACCTGTTGCATTCAATGAACTGACTTCTTTGCGATCGGGTGAGAAGAGTGAAGTAGTAAGAGAACGTGTAGTTAAAGCAAGAGATATTCAGGCGAAAAGATTTGAAGGCATGCATAACATTTATGCGAATGCACAAATGAATTCCAAATTACTTCATTCCGTTTGCGCAGTTACCGATGAAGGACGAACACTTCTGAAAACAGCTATGGAAAGATTAGGATTATCAGCTCGTGCATACGACAGAATACTAAAAGTTTCCCGCACCATCGCAGACTTAGACAACAGTGAAGACATAAAAACAGAACACCTTGCAGAAGCGATACAGTATAGAAGTTTGGATCGGGATAGTTGGGCGGGGTGAAGGTGGTGGTGTGTTGTAATTGGCGAGTAGTTTGAAACTTTAAGTCAAAAGTGAGAAATCAAAAGTCAAAACCTGGAGCCATTTATAATAATTTTAGCAAATAAAACAATCGTACTTATACTGGACTTTCAAAACGAAATTGACGGTTAGAAATTCATGTTGTTTGAGTTTGAGCGAAGTACTGTTTTAAGGGAATAAATGCACATTCTATAGGTAAAAAGCAGAAATTTAGTTTCGAGACGCGAAATTAATAGATTGATACAATAAGTGCTTTTTTCGGATAATTGAAATTTATTTACAGAAGAAAATACATTCTTTAAATAAAGTATTAAGGAGTTCACGGAGGTTGTCCCAAAGTTAGTTGAAAAAACTTAGCAGCAAACTAAATTGCTGCTAA
>CAYHCU010000307.1:0-3853 GCA_964355035.1 uncultured Flavobacteriales bacterium
TTTAATCCGTTTTTAGGTGTCTAAAACGGTCAACCTATTTCAGGCATTGACAGGTAAGTGGTAAGTGGTAAGTTAGGTGACGGCTAGAACAATTCAAGACTACTGCATAAATATACAAATTCGAATTCGAATTCGAATTTTGCATTTAGGGGATTACAGACCACATTCCGAAATCCACATTCCGAAATCCGAAATCTCCCAAAACCCTTATCAATTAAGCCTTTAAATCTATCCCGAAATAGGCTTTTTGAACTAAATCTCTAAATTCATACTGCCTTCATAGGCTTTTTAATATTTTTGGCAGAAATATTGTAAAAGACGTATCAAATAAAATAATCGTGCGTTCAATACAACATTTAAAAAACACCATAACTATGAAGAAAATAAAATTCCTTGCCATTAGTGCTCTTGTTTGTTTAACATTTTCACTTAAATCTACGGCCCAAGACACTACAGCAGTAAAGAAAGAAAATCCGAATGCCGCTGAAATCACTTTTGAAAATGAAGTTCATGATTATGGAACAATCAAACAAAGCTCTGATGGCTCATGCGAGTTCAAATTCAAAAATACTGGAAAAGAACCTCTGATTATTTCTAATGCAAAAGGAAGTTGCGGTTGTACAGTTCCCACTTACCCAAAAGAACCAATCATGAAGGGTCAAACCGCAGTTATTAAAGTTCACTACGATACAAAAAGAGTTGGTGCTTTCACTAAAACTGTAACCATTACATCTAACGCTAAAACAGATACAAAAGTATTAACGATAAAGGGTGTTGTTGAAGCTGCTCCTGATGCCGGTGACCAAACTCTACCTGTTAAAAGCACAGGTGGCCCTCTTGAAAATGCTAAATAATCAATAATGAAAATCAAATCACTTCTTCTACTGCTCTTTATCGGGTTTACTACTGTTAGCTTTGCTCAGGAGAAAAAAACCCTTGACAATATTGCTAACGATCCTAATCAGCCTGAATTTAAATTCGAAACTGAAGAATATGATTTCGGTAAAATTACTCAAGGAGAATCCGTTACGTACGAATTTAAATTTACCAACCTTGGGACTGAACCAATGATCATATCCAAAGCAGAAGGGTCATGTGGTTGTACCGTTCCTATTTGGCCAAAAGAACCAATTATGAAAGGGCAAAAATCTACTATCAAAGTTACTTTCAATTCAACAGGAAAAATGGGTGTTCAGGACAAAACAGTAACTCTTACCTCAAATGCCAAACAAAATCCAATTGTAATTCATATCAAAGGAACTGTTGAAAAACAAACAGAACCAACAACAAAATAAAAATCAAAAAAAATCAAAATAATGAAAAAATCAATCTTAGCCCTCGCTTGTGTTTTCTCAATCTCAATGGCAAACGCACAAGATGCGACTAAACAAATTCCGTCTCCTGCAAATGGAGCTGCAACTCCTCAAATCGAGAACAAAAATGCTCCCGATTTTAAATTCGAAGTCGAAGAATATAACTTCGGTTCTATTAAACAGGGTGAAAGTGTAACTTACGACTTCAACTTTCTTAATGTTGGGAAAGAACCGCTAATTATCACTAATGCTGCTGGTTCTTGTGGTTGCACTGTTCCTTCTTATCCGAAAGAGCCTATCGCTAAAAGCGGAAAAGGTATGATTCACGTTGTATTCAATTCAACCGGTAAAATGGGTATGCAAGACAAAACTGTAACTATTACATCTAATTCAAAAAGTGGCTCAAAAGTGCTTCACTTGAAAGGAAATGTAGAAGCTGCTCCGGTTGCTCCTGCTCCTGCAACTCCCGCTCCTGCTGTCAAATAATCTAAGTCAATAAAATATTGTACTTTTGAAGCCCTCCCTTAACGGAGGGCTTCTTCGTTTTATACCTATCAAGAACTCAACAAATGCCAGTCACTTCATTAAAAGGCAGCCAAATGCCCCAATCGCCAATTCGTAAGCTCGTTCCGTTTGCAGAAAAAGCTAAAAAAGAAGGAAAAAAAATCTATCATTTAAATATTGGCCAGCCGGACATTGAAACCCCGGAAACAATGATCAATGCCATTCACAACTTTTCTCAAAAAGTAGTTGAATACAGCCACTCTGCAGGAATCGAATCTTACCGAAGAAAGCTTACCACTTATTACAAACGTTTTGATATTGATCTAGACTTCACTGAAATCATAATCACAACTGGTGGCTCAGAAGCCATAGAAATTGCAATGATGAGCTGTATGGATCCGGGTGATGAAATTCTAATTCCTGAACCATTTTATGCTAACTATAATGGATTCTCTGCTAAAGCAAATGTAAAAGTTGTCCCGATCCGCTCTACCATTGAAACCGGTTTTGCTTTACCTCCTATTTCTGAATTTGAAAAACTCATTACGCCCAAAACAAAAGCGATAATGATTTGTAATCCATCAAACCCTACCGGATATTTATACTCTAAAGATGAACTTGAAAATCTTTGTGAGTTGGTTAAAAAACATGATCTGTGGTTTTTCTCAGATGAAGTGTATCGCGAATTCTGTTACGATGGGAAAAAATATACTTCTGTAATGAACCTTCCCGGTATTGAAAATAATGTGGTAATGCTCGACTCCATTAGCAAGAGATACAGTGCTTGTGGCGCTCGTATCGGCGCGCTTGTGAGCAGGAACAAAGATTTAATGTCAACAGCGTTAAAGTTTGCTCAAGCGCGTTTAAGCCCCCCTACTTTTGGCCAGGTTGCTGCAGAAGCAGCAATTGACACACCGGATGAATATTTTGTAAAAGTAAAAAGCGAATATGTAAAACGTCGTGATTTCGTTGTAAAATCGTTGAATGAAATGGCCGGTGTTTTTTGTCCTAAACCTAGTGGCGCATTTTATTGTATTGCCCGTTTACCTATTGATAATGCAGACAAATTTTGTCAATGGCTACTAGAAGATTTTGCTTTTGAAAAAGAAACTGTCATGCTTGCTCCCGCTACCGGATTCTACTCTCGTCCTGATCTTGGAACTGATGAAGTAAGAATTGCTTATGTTCTAAATCTGAACGATCTTCAAAAAGCAATGAAATGCCTTTCAGAAGCATTGAAGGTTTATCCGGGAAGAAAAGAAAAGTTGGAATTGGTTGGAAGGTCGTGATTCGTGGTTCGTGGTTCGAATCACGAAAAACGAAAAACGAATCACGAATCACGATTATTTTTTTTACTCACCAATCACTATTCCCAACTCACTTTCTTTAAAAATCCACATACAGCAAATATTTCTTCCTGACTTTTTTGAATGCATCAAGATTCTCTTTCCAACTTGCTCGAATTTTTTCAGGACTTAAATTATTTATTATCTGATCTTGCAAATCAGAGTTGCCCGCAAGTTTATTGAAAAAGCTATTAAAGAATTTGGACTTTTCAGGGAATCGCTGATACATCAAAGACAAAACTGTTAAATCGATTTCGCCTGTTGACCGAAGTACAAATCCCTTTCCGATTAAATTGAGACCTTGGCATAAGGTGTCTTCATAAGGTGGATTGATTGCAACACCTTTAATATCTTTTGGTATGAATGTGGTATCCGGCTCTGCTTCTCTTTTTTGGAATCCGGGAAACCCAATTAGTCTGAATGGCATTGTCGTGCCCCGACCAAGACTTACATGTGTACCTTCCAACAAACAAATTCCGGGATATAAATAAATCGCATCCATATCCGGTAAATTGGGAGAAGGCGCAATTCTTAATACTGCCCGAGTTGTATGATCATAATTTATTAGTGAAACAACTTTCAATTTGCACTTCGACTTATTTGCCAACCATCCCTCTCCATTCAACATTAACGCATATTCTCCAATGGTCATCCCATAAACAATAGGGACCTCTTGCATGCCGACAAAAC